>JAQYVK010000001.1 GCA_030145585.1 Desulfatiglandales bacterium
CAGGAGGCAAAATTCCGGGACAAGATTCATTTGACCAATAAAGTGGGCTGTATCGACTGTCATATGCCGCGGGTTACCAAAAGTGCGGTAGGAGATGCCAAGAAGTTTACGGGTGATATCAGGACCCATATGATGGGTATCGATTATGACCAGATGGGACAGTTTACCAAGGATGGGAAGACAGCTTTATCTCAACTCGGCCTTAATTTTGCGTGTAAGAGCTGCCATTATGAGGGCGGAAAAGCCAAGTTCTTTAGCGATAAAGATCTCCGCGAAACCGCTTTCAATTACCACGCACGGCCGGATGTTCTGCCCACGGACATGCCGTCACAGACGGAGTAGAATTGCCGCGGCAGGCTTATCAGGTCTAGTATGACATTCAAAAACCCCGCTGCTCTGCAGCGGGGTTTTTCTTTTACGTTCTTCCCCAAATTAGTGTCCCTTTCGGGGATGGTTGAAACCCCTCGCCTTTAGGCGAAGCAAATTTTCCATTGTCGCGGAGCGACTTGTCATTCCGGCGAAAGCCGGAATCCAGGAAAGGTAGGGCTATAGATACTGGATGCCGGATCAAGTCCGGCATGACGCAATAGTTGATTTTAATCAACTGCATTAGAACCCCTCGTCTTATAGACGAGGGTTGTTCAGTTGGAGAAGAGGATTCGAGGACTTACAAAATAGAACCGCAGAATATCGAACAAGAAATACTGAATATCGAAGGGAAAAAACAAAACTTCATCATTCGACATTCCTTGTTCAATATTCGATATTCGTTTTTTAAATTATCTCGACCCCTTGAATCCTTCTAATATGAGCAACCTTTTTAAAAATGAACTCCACATTTTTCCTTCAACTAAATCGGAGATGATCCTTCTTTTATTACACGCCTAAAAAAAGTACCTCGCATCGAAAAAGAGTCGATCATTATCCCCAATATTTGTGAAAAAGGGGAGATCCCCTGATTGGTACGTGACCACCCCGACCGTTACCAGGACATTGTCCCTCACATCATAGCCGACGGAGAAACGCTGAAAGGCTCCACCGTCCGCCTGGCGTCCAAACATCGATGCGAGGAAGGTCAGGTGGAGGGAATCATGCATGAAATTTTTCTGACCCCTGAAGACGGCCTGGAATTGATTTTCCCGGACACCTCCCGGTGAGGCTTTCAACCGAGGGTCGAAATCGATCAGATGCCGGTTGACCATCTCGAGGGAGAGGAGCGTTTCGCTGAAACCTGAATATTCCAAGCCGAGCATGAAATCGAAGCGGGACTTTGTCTCCCCCGGCAAAGCTAAGAATTCAAGACCATCAAAATAGCCTGCCTCTGATTTCAGGAGCCAATTTCCCCAAGCAAAATTCATTCCCGCCCCCAGCATATTGAGCCGACTGTGGCGCCTGACCAATTGCCCGGGAGAAACCATTTCCAGATGGGTCTCATCCTGAAAAAATCGGGCGCCATAAAAAGAGATGTCCCAACCGCTGAAAGTACCATTCAAGGCGAGCCCGAATTGGGTATTGTCAAAGGTATTGGCAGGCTTTTCCTCGGGTGGCAAAGGTTGATCAAAGGGGAAGAACTCCGCATTGAAGACCGGGTTAAAACTGAACCGAATTTCATGTAACGCCAACCCGCTGAGGCTCCAATTTGGGAAGTAATAGTCTAATTTAGTCATAAATACCGGAAGGCGAAGGTCTTCGATATCCACCAGTCCCGGTTCACGAAAGTCAAGGGGATTCAGGATGTCTACCACGCGGATGTTGTCGGATCTGCCCCAGGCGACGATCTGTCGGCCTATCTTTAGATCCAGGTCGGAGGAGAGCATGCCTTGTAAAAAGGCCTCATCCAATAATGCTTCACTCTCATAGAGGTCCAGCATCGCCTCGGTAAATTGCTCCTCGCCTTTTATGGCATAAGCGAAGTCATAAAAAAAATGTCCACCGACCAAAGCTCGCCAATTTTTTGAAAGCCGACCTTCCCACTCCAGATTGAGTTCCGGCCGAAGACGGTTCAGCCCGCGATAGTCCGGTTCCCCCGGTTTAGGATCATCATGGTCGTAAGCATAGGAAACACCCAAGCTCACGATACCGCTCAATTTATGTGAAGGTAGCTGTTCCGTTTCAGTTTTCGAGGCTTCTTCTTTAGGAACTCCCTCCTCTTCATCAAATCCTTCGAGAACATCATCCAGGCTTTGATCTTCTCCTCCCGAGTCTTTTTTGTCGTCGAGACTTTCGGAGATCTCGTTGCGCTGCCCTTCTTGGGTGTCCGCATCTTCATCATCATCAAATCCCTGGAGAATCTCATCCAATCCGGCGTCGGTTGGAGGGTCGTCGACCGACTCCTGGGCGAACAGAATGGTGGGAACACACCACAGGACAAGAAGGTGGATGATCAAAAAGGTTGTTCGAAACCACACGAAACACGCCCCTATAGTCCCTTTTCCATCCGGCGAATGGAAAAGAAGTCTTCTTTTAAGTCCTGATTGAACCTCACGTTATCAAATGTCATGATGGTCTTGTGGAGCTTTGTTTTTCCTTTTCTGGTGGTCATATGCATCTCCGTGGCCACCCAGATGCCGTCGATCATTATCAGTTTCTTGACATCCATATATTTGAGACGGTTTCCTTTTTTCACCCAATGGACACCCCGGATCACCATAAAGTTGTCCTTCTGCACATAGAGCACGGACTTGGTGTAGCCGGTTCTGTCAATCACCTCTTTCGATCGCGGCACTGCCTGAATCAGCCAAGCATCCGCGTCTCTAACTTTCACTTCCTTCAAAAGGGTGTAATCATAATCATCCAGGTCCCTTTTGGTCATATCCGAATAGGTAAAGTCAGAGCCCATGAAACTGCCGCTCTT
>JAQYVK010000002.1 GCA_030145585.1 Desulfatiglandales bacterium
CAGTTTCAGGTAACTGCACGAGTGAAAGCCTATGCCTGCGGTTTCTGCAGCTATAATATTCTTGCGGCCCTCTTCTGGCAGGGTCCCCGCTGTTGACGCGGCGTGTGGTTCGCCACCCAATAAGTACACATCCTCACCCAATCCCTTAAGGGGAGCCAAAATACTCCAAGTAGAGCCCATGCAGCGGAGACCTTCAGTAGCATTTAGGTAGTTCCTATAGCAGGTGGTCTGGTAATTCTTGAAGTCTGGCCAAACTTTTAAGGTATATGACAATTCAACCTCCTATCTGGTAACCCCGTGCCAGGGGCCGGGGCATGGCCTGTTTCGTCTGATTGGAATCGCTTTTTCCTTTTTCAAGATTGGAATATAATGGGGACCGGCTTGTATGTCAATGTTACTGATGGGAATTCTCATCTGAGTCTTGGGCACAAACGTGGGAAGAAAGTGAGGCTATCCAAGCATTATTTAAAGATTTTGGTAGCTTACATTTTAGGGGTGGAACAGAAGGGGTCGAACCCACGACATCATGAATGCCTTTAGTGGGCCTTAAGATATGATGGGGACCCTTATTACGGAGGAGTGAAAACAGGATCGCCTATTTTGTCCAGTTTTCGATTTTGAGATTTGAGACTTTTTTAAACTCCCTTTCGTTATTTGTGATTAAAACAGCATTTAGCGATAGGGCATGGGCGGCGATAAGCATATCGAGAGAACCAATCGGTTTCCCTTGTCTTCCTAAATGGGCACGAATTTCACCGTAATGTTGGGCGGCGGTGTCATCATAAAAAGGTATTTCAATCGGCGCCATGAATTGAGCCAATGCCATTCTATTTTGTTCCGGTTTTGCGCTTTTCATCACGCCGTATTCGAGTTCACTCAAGGTTATTGAAGAAACTCCAATTTCTGAAATCTTGGCCTTTCTGAAGCGTCTAATGATGTTTTGGGGTTTCTGCTTGATAATGTAGATACAGATGTTCGTATCGAGCATGTACTTCATCGTAAAGATTCTCTTTTATCTTGAGGTGGTTGTTCCCTGGACTGCATAAAATCATCTGTGAATTGATTGAGGCTGTTGATCAAAGGGGCCCATGGGTCATCTTTCGGTAAGAGAACGACCATATTGCCTATTTTTTTAATGTAGACGTCTTTTCCAGAAAACCTGAATTCTTTTGGCAGACGCACAGCTTGGCTTCTGCCGTTTTCGAAAATTCGAGCAGTTTGCATCTTAAACCTCCATTAAATTTGATAGATACCACAGTATATACCCTTGTGAATTGGCTTGTCAACATGCACATTTCTTTTCCCCTCCTCTCTAAATCAGCTCACGAACCATTATGCAAAGGTAGATGTTTTTGAAGGGGGGAGAGGAACGAATTAAATATAAATTCATCAAATACAAAAAAAGCACTTAGGGGATTTTCCTAAGTGCTTGATTTTACTTGTGGGGCTGATGGAGGTCGAACCCACGACCTCATGAATGCCATTCGGGAACAGGGGTTTTGCTATGTCTTGGAGATGATTTAACTATTTGATATTATTAGGAGCGGGTGGTAGAAACAATATAAAGAATAAGCACTAAAAAAAACTGTTAAAACTGTTTGATTTGTTTTTATAATAGTCGCTCTCGATTTTGTTTACGCTCAAATAGGGCAACATATCTATGAGAAGGAGGTTATTGAAATGATTATTGATGGATACGCGCACATGTTTCACGAGTCCAGCCTCGAGGCATTCAAAAAGATGGGGGGAAATTGGGCCCGGGAAAAAGTCACCGGTCTTTCGGCCCAGGTTCGGCAAAAGCCGGCCCTGATCAATGTCGAGGACCGTTTGGGGTTTCTCGATAGAAATCATGTTGACATGCAGATCGTGACACCTCCTCATTTTATATACACCACCTCTATGCCGGAGGACATCGAAGGGAAATTAAAGATTGCACAGATCATTAATGACGGCATGGGAAAGTTGATGGAAGAGTCCAAAGGAAAGCTGATTGGTGTAGGCACCGTCCCTCTTGAAAATTACGACAAACATGGAAGGCGGGAACTGGAAAGGGCCGTCAAGTCTTGTGGCCTGAAGGGCGTGGCCATTGCCTCCCACTGGTACGGCAAACCGCTGGATTCGACAGAGTTCATTGATTTCTGGGCCCATGCCGCGGAAATGGATCTGCCGATCTATATCCATCCCACTGATCCCTTCGTAACGGACGGCAGGACCTATGAAGCGGAGTTTGATCTGATGCACAATTTCGGATGGCCCTTTGAGACGATCCTTAGCCTCTCCCGTCTCGTCTTTTCAGGGGTGCTTGAACGTTATCCCACCCTCAAAATAGTCAGTCATCACCTGGGCGGCGGCATTCCCTTTTTCTGGGGCCGCATCGAAGAGACCTATGTCTCTGAAAGACAAGAAGATCGCATCGGCCGAAAAATGCCCAAGCCCCTATATGATCTATTCTCATTGATCTACTATGATACTGCAGTCGGCGGTAACGCGTCAGCCATACAATGCGCCTATGATGTATTCGGGGCCGATCAGCTCGTCTTTGCCACGGACGCCCCCTTCGGTCCAGGATCTGGAGAAGAAAGGCTCACCAGTTACCCGAAAGTGATTAAGTCCTTGGGCCTGTCCGAGAGCGATAACAACAAGATATTCGCGGATAATGTGAAAAGAATCTTCAACTTATAGATTCGTTCAACTATTTTATTTAAGGTTGGAAAATAATACCTGAAGGATTAAAAGGTGTGGTCCGGAAAATTTTCCCAGAATTCTTTATCTCCCTTCTTCCAGTCAGGCCCGAATTTTTTCTCCCAGTAGGCGTCCGTGAGCATCTCCAACCAATTCAGCCAGGTGCTCTTGCCCTTCTGTTTTGCTTTTAGGATGTCGTTCAAAAATGTCGTGATGCGATGCATTTCCTCTTTGGGAACAAAATAGGCCGCACCCTCTTTATGAGACTTGACAATATTTTCAGGGGTCAGGGCGCGGGCCGTCAGCATAACGGCTGTCATTTTTCGTTGGTTGGCTATATTCAGGAGTTGATAACCGTCGACCCCCATGATATCAAGGATGGCCATGTCAAAATTTTTCGTCTCCAGCAATGTTTTTGCCTCATCAAAGGTCGTTGCCGTAGAGGTGTCGCACATAGGCAGCAATTCTTCCAAGGTTTCCAACACATCGGGCTCATCATCGACAATGAGAATCTTTTTCCCATCCAGCAGGTTTTCTCCCATCATAATCTACCCCCTTATTGTTTAGGAGCGGCCATAATCATTGGCCCCACTTCCAAATCCCCCTCGATCCCCCTTTAACAAAGGGGGAAGATCCAGAGTCCCCTCTTTTTAAAGGGGGGTAGGGGGGATTTCAATCTTTTACCTTAAACCTTACACCTGCCGGTTGTAAAAATTATGTATTACAACCGGCCGCCTTAAACCTTTCACTCATTTCCCGGTTTGAAGGGATACTTATCAAAAGGGACATTCTCTGTCGAAAAAACGATTTTCCCATCCTCCCCTTTCTCTGCCATGATCCATTTCAGCCAGTTTTTATTATCCGGTTTGGGATAATCTTCCCTGTAAAAGATATTCTCCCTTGTCTCTTTTCTCATCATGATCGCCCTCAGGGTCATTTCTGCTGAGAGCACCATCGTCTGGGTCTCTTTGGTCTTGATGAGCGTCCGGGTATCGGTCGCCTTCAGCTTCGGCAGCTTCTGCTCTTTGATTTCGAGGACCCGATCCAGGGCCATATTCAACTTGGGTTCACTCATGATGATCAATACATCCACGGGGAAGAGGATCTCCTGAATCTCATGAACCAGTATGTCCGGGTCAACATCACTTTCCGATTTCAGTGGGTCAAGAAATTTTTCCCTGCTTCTCATCAAGCCCTCAAAGTCCAATCTTTTTAGATGTGTTCCAATCAAATAATCGCTCGCACTCTCCCCGGCCCGGTACCCTGACCAGGTACATGAGGCAATGGACCATCCTGTAAAGGCATTGATGCCTAGGGGCCGTGCCATGCCCGCGGCATAAAGCCCGGCCAGGCCGGTGCCGCAGTTGATGTCCGCGTCAATCCCCAGTTTGTTCGCCTCATAGGCGGGCTGCCATTCAATGTTGTTCAGTAGCGGATCGTAACCCTCTTCCTTCCGGCACTTCTCGAACAGGATGGGCATCCAACCATGACTTACCTGGAGCGTTCGAAATTTTTCCCTCTCCTCCTCACTCATTCCTTCCACATCGATGGATATGGGTGCGTTACCTTTCATGGCCTCTTTGGCCGCAGCAACCACGATCCTCGAGACGGGCGCCCTGTCTTTCAGCACCGGATCATAGGTCTCCATATAATGGAAGCCCTTTGAATTGGTCCACTTTGCCCCTATGGCCGGTAAAATTCCGGAACCCTCAATCTCGTGTTTTGCGGGTCGTATATTGATATAATGAAATTCGGGGTTCTTGATCCTTGCACCCGCGTCATAGGCCATAAAAGGCCC
>JAQYVK010000003.1 GCA_030145585.1 Desulfatiglandales bacterium
CATGGATCTCATGGAGAAGGTGGCTTCCCTTGGTGACAATGCTATTCTTAATATTCACGCTGAAAACCATCGGATCGTGAATCGAGCGACGAGCCGGCTAAGGAAAGCCGAACCGGATCCCGACTCTTTGAAAACATGGGAAAAGAGCCATCCCGGCTTTGCCGAAGCTGAAGCGATTCAGCGTGCCGCGTATCTATCAAAGGAGTCCGGCGCAAAGATCTACTTTGTTCACCTCTCATCAAAAGAGTCGATCAGAATAGCCGCAGATCTGAAAAGACAATATCGAAATATCTGTTTTGAGACGACCTCGCCTTATTTGACCATGAACATTGAAGAAGACACGAGCTTTTTATATAAGATGACCCCCCCACTGAGGACGACGGAAGATCAAAAGGCCCTCTGGAACGGTTTGGCAGAAGATGTGGTGGATACCATCGGCACGGATCATACGCCCATGTCTATGGATGAGAAGAAACCAAGTGTCAATCTTTGGGACATCCCACCAGGTTACCCTGCCGTAGGGACCCATCTTGTCTCTCTCTTTAATAGGGCTCAAACAGACCACTTTTCCTTGTTGAAATTGATTGAAAAAATGACCGCAGCACCTGCAAAAATCTTCGGGATATATCCCCAAAAGGGTACACTGTTACCGGGCAGTGATGCTGATCTCGTTATCATTGATCCCATGTTGGAAAAAGTGGTGACCCCTGAGATCACCGCTTCCAGGGCAGACTACTGCCTACATGAAGGAAAGCGGTTGAAGGGCTGGCCGGTCGGTATCATCAAAAGCGGAAGCCTGGTCACCAGGGACCGGTTTGACCAGGTTAAGGACGCTATTAAAGGCCGTTATTTGAAAAGGGGCTAATGCTCTCTTGCTGAAAGTGCCTTTCAGCCGGAGAGCCTGAAAGGAGGATCCTATGAACGTCTATGATCCGCTCTGCCACACCGTCAGTGCGGAGATTTCTGTGCCGGCGGAAGCGGCCTTCCGTTACCTTGCCGATCCTAAAAAACTGGGTCTCTGGGCACTGGGTTGTTTTGACACACAATCAACCGATAAGGATGGCCTTTATAAAGGGACCTCGCTCTTTGACGGCTCAGAGGCCTGGTTTCGCATTGAGACAGATCCAAAACGTTTCCTTATTGATTACCATGTCGGTGATTCCACCCACCAACTCCCCCGCATTTCTACACGGATCGTTCCAGGGCCCAATTATGGCCGGGACTCAGAACATTGTATCGTCAGTATGACGGCCTGGCGCACATCAGACATGTCGAACCATCGTTGGCACCGTTTGTGTGCAACCCATGATGCTGAAATCCTGATGATCCAGGCCCAATTGGAAAGTCAATAGGACAAAATCCCCCCTGACACCTTTTTGGAAAGGGGGGAACGCTTACATTCCGACATTTCTCATTGAGAACATAGGTGTGCTGATACTACTTCAGGTCTTCACCAGTCCCCTCTTTAATAAACGACTCGACATGAGCTCGTCGAATGTGGGGGACAGGGGGATATCCGATGACCTTATATATCCCTCCCCCTTGAGGGGGGAGGGCCAGGCTGCGGGAGACCAAACAGTTGGATCAGTAGTCAGCGATCTTACTCCCTCTCCCCGGCTGACTGTAAGAAATTAAGCATCTACAGTCAGCACCCCTCCCACCAGGGGAGGGGAGACGAGTTGTCGGAAAATCCCGACCATGGAATTTAATAACTCAGTAAGGTCTATAAAAATATTTAGCAGGCTAGGAGTGTCATCTACAACAGCCCCAACCATCGAGGCAGGGTCATAGTGATAGCCGGGAAATAGGTGATCAGGGCCAGGGTGAATAAGGAGGCAACGAGAAAGGGCAAGACCGCGACGATGATACGACTGACAGGGTCCCTGGAAATGTCCGCGGCTGCGAAGAGACAGATAGCCAAAGGCGGCGTCAACAGCCCTATGTTGAGATTCACAATCATTAAGATGCCAAAATGAACGGGATCGACACCGATTTCCATGGCGATGGGCGTGAGCATCGGAGCGAAGAGAATGATGGAAGCGGAACAATCGAGCCACATCCCCAGAAGAATCAGAAAAAGATTAATCATCAACAACAGGATGACCTTGTTACTGCTCACCGAATAGAAGAGTCCTTTGATCTTTTCAGGGACATTTTCAATGCCGAAGACCCAGGCCAAGATCGCTCCACAACCGACGATTAAGAGAAGTTTGGCGGAGAAAATAACCGCGGTTCTGAAGATCGGGATATACTCTGTAATTTTAAGTGAACGATAGAGTATGGTTGCCACTACGAACGCGTAAAGAACCGCCACACCAGCTGCTTCAGTAGGCGTGAACACACCGGATAAAATACCAAAAATAATGATAGCAGGCATGATGAGTGGGACCAAAGAGTCTTTTGTTCCCATGATGAGTTTTCTCGGCGTCAGGGGAACCGTGACTTTTGGATATTGGCGTTTTTTGGCCAAATAGACCACGATACACATCTGTGAAAGCCCCATCAAGATACCGGGAATGATCGCCGCGGCGAAGAGAGCACCAATAGAGACGGAGGTTACGGCCCCATAAATGACCATGATCATCGAGGGCGGGATAATGGGGCCGATGATAGATGATGAGGCCGTCACTGCGGCGGAAAAGGGGCCATCATAACCCTGTTTTTTCATAGCGGGAATAAAGATGGAACCCAGCGCAGCGATATCGCCCAGGGCAACCCCGGTAATGCCGGCAAAAAGCATGGAAGCCAGGATATTCACATGGGCCAGACCCCCGCGCCATCGCCCCACAATGAGGTTGGCGAAGTCCACGATGCGGTCGGCGATTTTTCCCCGGGTCATGATTTCACCGGCGAGGATAAAGAAGGGAATGCACATGAGGACAAAGGCATCCATGCCCGAGAAGAGCTTTTGGGGGGCCATGTCGAGAAAGGAGACCTCGGGCGAA
>JAQYVK010000004.1 GCA_030145585.1 Desulfatiglandales bacterium
GCTGTATTTTATGACCTGCCCGCAACGGATATGACAGAAATTGGGGGAATTGTGGCTCCCCTATGGGAGCAATGGATAAGCGCGAAAGAGGCTAAAGGGATGCCGGGGAAAAAGATTGTTACCGACCTTTATGAAACCTTCAAAGGTATGGGAGTGCAGAATCCGTTTCACGGATATAGACCCTAAACTTGATAGAAGGTGAGTTTATTATGCCGGCGAGTAACAAACTCCGAATATTTGAAAAAATAATCAACAATATAAACGGAATATTCAACACCATAGCTGCGGTGATGTTGTTTCTGTTGATGGTTCAAGGAACGGCAGATGTTGTCGGCAGATACCTGTTTAACTCGCCAATCATCGGTACCATGGAGCGGGGACAGGTCCTGTTGGCACTGATGGTCTTTCTGAGTTGGGGTTACACTCAGATCAAGAAGGGGCATGTACGCGTGGAGCTTTTTCTTTTAAAATTTCCCCCGAGGGTTCGGGCGGTGACAAATCTCGCCACCACGTTCCTCACTTTTGTCTTTTTTGTTTTGATCGTATGGCAGGCGACGCTGGCGGCTATAGGTACCCATAAAGCCGGCGAAGTTATGTATGTCATTCACTGGCCGTTGGCGCCATTCCAGCTTTTCGTTCCCATCGGGGCTATCTTTCTTTGCCTTGTTCTTATTTTGGAGATGATTCAATATTTACTCCAGATTAAAGAGGGGGTTTGAATTTGACACCTACCCTTGTATTTATACTCGGTCTCGCAGTTTTTCTTTTTCTCGCCTTTATAGGCATGCCTATTGCTTTCGCCTTTGGTTTTGTCGGTTTTCTGGGCACCATTTTCTTAATGGGAATCGGACCCGGACTGGCCCTAATTGGGACAGCCCCATGGCAATGGGCCAGCGCAAGCGGTTTCATCGTAGTGCCATTGTTCATCCTTATGGGTACGTTTGCTTATTATTCCGGAATTAGTCAGGCCCTGTTTGTAGCTGCCTATAAATGGCTAGGTAGACTTCCCGGTGGGTTGGCTATTGCGACTAACCTGGCTTGCACAGGCTTTGCGGCCTGCACAGGTACCAGCTTGGCTTCGGGGGCCACAATGGGGACGATCGCTTTCCCGGAGATGATGCGGTTTAACTATGACCAACGGTTGGCAACGGGTTGTATTGGTGCCGGTGGAACCCTCGGAATCCTTATTCCGCCAAGTATCTTTTTTATTATCTATGGTTTTATGACCCAACAGCCAATCGGGGCCCTTTTTATTGCCGGTGTCTTTCCAGGTTTAATGTTATCCGGAATGTTCGTAGGGCTGATATTGGTGATGTGTACACGAAATCCTGAATTGGGTCCAAGGGGTGAATCGTTCACCTGGAAAGAGCGATTTAACTCTCTGGCCGGTGTCTGGGGGGTAATCGTACTATTTATCCTGGTTATAGGGGGCCTCTACCTTGGTATTTTTGCTCCATCTGAGGCAGGAGCCATCGGCGCAACAGGGGCCTTTATTATTGCTTTGTCCCGTCGGACCAAAATCAATATGCTTTTTAAGGCCCTCGTAGACTCACTAAGACTTACATGCATGGTTCTGACGATTACTATCGGTGCGATGATATTTAATATTTTTGTTACAGTAAGCGGTGTTCCTACCATATTTGCCGAGTGGATAACAGGGCTTTCAGTCTCCCCATACACCATCCTGATATTGATTCTCCTGATGTATATTCCGTTGGGCATGGTTATGGACGTCATGGCGATGATCCTACTGACAATACCAATAACCTTTCCAATTATCTCGGGGCTAGGATTTGACCCGATATGGTTTGGTGTCCTTATAGTCGTGATGTGTGAGTTGGCTAATATCACCCCTCCAGTGGGGATGACCGTTTATGTGGTTCAGGGAGTTACAAAAGTACCATTGGATGAGGTGTTTAGGGGAAATATACCATTTGTAGTTGTTATGATTATAGGTTTAGCAATACTGATTGCTTTTCCGGAGATCAGTCTCTTTCTTCCTCGTGCCATGTCAGGATAGGCGCCCGGGGATAGGATCCTCTGGTTCTGTTGAATTGGGACTTCATAAGTAATGAGACGGCTCTTTACTTGAGGGAAGCATAAAAATTAGAACGTGAACACATATAATGAAGGAGGTCCATATGCATCGTGTACTATTGCCGTTTGAGTTTTTTGAACCCACGACGATCAAAGAAGTCGTGAACCTGGTGGATGGTGACAAGGTAAGGGTCCTGGCCGGTGGGGTGGATCTGGTGCTGAAAATGAGACGGCGCGAGATCGTACCTGAGAAGGTTGTCAGCCTTCAGAAGGTGCCGGGACTCGATTATGTGGAGGGGAACGGATCGGCCGGCTTGAAATTCGGAGCCCTGGCGACCCTGAGACAGATCGAACAATCAGAGGTCGTCATGCAGAACTACGCTTTGCTTCGTGAAGCCATCAGCAAGATCGTCTCTGTTCAGACAAAGACGATGGGCACAGCCATTGGTAATCTCTGTGTGGCCACACCGGCCTCGGATATCGCCCCGCCCCTATATGCCATGGGCGCCAAAGTGAAGATTATGGGTGCCGATAGTGAAAGGGAGATCCCCATAGAAGAATTTTTTGTCGATGTGGGTAAAACAGCAATAGGGCCGCACGAGATAGTGACCGAGATCGTTGTGCCGAGTTTGCCCTCCGGATCCGGTAGCGCCTTTATGAAGCTCTCAAAGACGGCGGAGGACATTGCTAAGGTCAATGCCGCTGTTCTGGTGACCCTGGCTGACGGCAAATGCGAGGATGCCAGGATTGCCGTCGGTTCTGTGGCTCCGACCCCCGTCAGGGCTACAAAGGCAGAAGAGGCCATTAAAGGCCAAGAGATGAATGAAAAGTCGATAAAAGAGGCATCGGCATTGGCTGCGGAAGCTGCCACACCCATATCCGACGTCCGCTCGACGGCGGAATACCGTAAAGAGATGGTCCGGATTCTGGTCAAAGACGCACTTCAAAAAGCAGCCGAAAGGGCTCAAGTATAAGGAGGATATCATGGGAAAAGAGATCGCCAATTTCATCGTAAACGGGAACGAATACGACGCCATCATCGAGCCCCATATGCTGCTGATCGATGTCTTGAGAGACGAGATAGGGCTTACGGGGGCCAAGTATGCCTGCGGTGCAGGGGACTGTGGAAGCTGCACGGTCTTGATCGACGGTAAACCGTCCTTTTCATGTCTGACCCTGGCAGTGACAGCCAAGGGAAAGAATATCCTGACGATAGAGGGGATGGCTGATGGCAACACACTCCATCCTATTCAGCAGGCATTTGTAGTAAGCGGTGCGGTCCAGTGTGGTTTCTGCACACCGGGTATGGTAATGAGCACAAAGGTTCTGCTTGATGAAAACCCGGAACCGACAAGGGGTGAGGCTAAAACCGCCCTTGCCGGCAACCTATGCCGGTGCACGGGCTATGTGAAGATCGTCGATGCGGTGGAAGTCGCGGCTGGTACCATGAGGAAAGGAGGTTAAGGATCATGACACAGGAGCTATCATATGTGGGGAAAAGGCTGACACGTCCGGATGTTTCCGCCAAGGTCACGGGGGCGGCCGTATACGGCGCGGACATGACAATTCCAGGTATGCTGATAGGGAGGATACTGCAAAGTCCCTATGCCCATGCCAGGATCGTCAAAATCGATACCTCAAAGGCGAGGGTTCTACCGGGAGTCGAAGCGGTCATCACTCATGAGGACGTTCCTAAATTAGGCTTTACGCGGTCGGCGATGGCGGAAGGATTTCCCGCGGTAGCCTATGAAGGAGAGAACCAGGATCAATTTATTCTCTCGGAAAAGGCACGGTATATCGGTGACTGGATAGCCGCGGTGGCCGCCGTGGATGTTTACACGGCAGAAAAAGCCCTTGACCTTATTGAAGTAGATTACGAGCAACTTCCTGCCGTCTTTGATCCGGAAGAAGCGATGAAACCCGGGGCGCCCGTGATCCATGATCGCTGGAAAGACAATATTGCCGGTGCTATAGAGCACCCTTTTAGCCGCGGAGATATGGAAAAGGCTTTTGCAGAATCCGATTATGTGGTCGAGTTCAATGGCTGCAATTCAAGACAGAAACAGGCCCATCTGGAACCGGATGTTGCTCTGGCTCGCTGGGATGCCAACGGGCGGCTTACCATCTGGTCCCCCTGCCAAAACCCTCACCTCGCAAAAAAGGCCATGGCCCAGAGAGTATTCGGTATCGGAGAGGGGTCCATCCGGTGGGTAACCACGACCGTAGGCGGCGGGTTCGGGGCCAGAATGAGTTTCTGCGTAGAACCGGTATGTGCAATGCTGGCAAAGGCATCCGGCAAACCGGTCAAAGTGATGGTCACCAGAGAAGAAGACTTCTCCGGATGGAACAGCCGCACCGAGCAAAGACAAACGATTAAAATGGGGGTCGATAAAGAGGGTACAGTCACCGCCCTAAGCCAAGAGATGATATCCGACGCCGGGGCTTACCTCTCCCACAGCGGTTCGATCAGTGCGGTAAACATGCAGGCAACATTGGGCCTGCTCCGAGCCCCAAACCTCTACGGGAAGGCGACGGTCGTCTATACCAACAACCCGACGTCCAGCGGTATGAGAGGCTACGGGAACCCCGAGGGATCGTTCGTCCTTCAACAGGCCATCGATATGGCGGCGGAGAAGGTAGAGATGGACCCTGTAGAATTCAGGCTGAAAAATGCCAAAGGTGTCGGTGAACCCAGCATGTGGGAACCGGTTGACTTGGATAGCTGCAATCTGGATCAGTGCATCAAGCAGGGTGCGGAAAGGATCGGTTGGAAAGAGAAATGG
>JAQYVK010000005.1 GCA_030145585.1 Desulfatiglandales bacterium
GCACGAGGGATCAGTCTCGTGCCATGCACGAGGGATCAGTCTCGTGCATAGACGGGGGATCTTCTCTCCGTGCCGTGAAGAAGCCTGGACCTTTGGTCCGGTCTTTCTTCTGCTGTTTACGCCGCGCAGCGGCGCGAACAGCCGGTTACTTGATCTCTTTGAAGAGATTTACCATTTCCATGGCTGCCATAGCCGCATCCCAGCCCTTGTTTCCCGATTTGGAACCGGCCCGTTCAATGGCCTGTTCCAAATTGTCAGTCGTCAGGACACCGAATGTAACAGGGACCTTGCTTTCCAATGCCACTTGGGCTATCCCCTTGGAGACTTCCGCTGCCACGTAATCAAAATGCGGCGTTGATCCCCTGATGACCGCGCCGAGGCAAATGATCGCATTATACTTGCCGCTCTCCGCAAGTTTCTTCGCGGCGAGTGGTATCTCAAATGCCCCGGGGACCTTGATCAATGAGACCTGGTCCTCGTTTCCACCATGTCTTTTCAGGGCATCCATGGCACCCTCGACCAGCTTTGAACTGATGAAGTCATTGAACCGACTCACCAGAACGGCGAAACGAAATCCCTCAGCCGAAATCCTACCTTCAATTATTTCAGGCATAGTGTACCCCCTGCTTATTGGTTTCTGGAAAACCCCGTTCTCTTGGCGGGGTCAGCGTCATTTGGCTCTGCAAGGAACGATGACGCAAAGTGTTTAATTTCGAAATCCGAATCTCGAAATCCGAAATTCACCCGCCCGAGGCGGGCAAGAATTCAAAGCTCTAATGTTCCAATGACCGAAACAAACACACCTGATCGCATTCTCGAAACCGAATGTCGCACAATACGGTTTCTGTCATTTGGGTTTTGGTCATTTGATATTGCCCGCCCTGTTAAATAATTCGTAAAATATTTGATTTCTCAATAATTAATATAACATTTATGAAAACAAGGTTAAACTCGGTATCCCATAATTTAACAGGGTAAAAATTTCGGATTTCAAGATTCGAATTTTTATATCTTATAGAGCAACGCCCCCCAAAGGGGGATAGGGATTATTAAAAGCCTCTTGGTCGCACCCCCGGAAGGCACTACTGCTCTATGTTCAAAAGGTGACCCAGTTTTTGGCACTTGGTGATCAGGTATTTCATATTCTCCGGCCGTGGTTCTGTCTCGATGGGGATTCTCCCTGTGACTTCCAACCCGTAACCCTCCAGACCAATAATCTTTTTGGGGTTGTTGGTCATCAACTTCATTTTTTGAACGCCCAAAGATGCGAGGATTTGGGCGCCTACCCCATAATCTCTCAGGTCAGCCTTGAAACCCAATTCTTCATTTGCTTCTACCGTATCCCGTCCATGGTCCTGAAGTGAATAGGCCTTGAGTTTATTTGCTAGCCCGATTCCCCTACCCTCCTGTTGCATGTAGAGGATAACCCCGAGCCCCTCTTTCTGCACTATTTCCATTGCCTTATCCAGTTGGGGTCCACAGTCACAACGATAAGAACCAAGGACGTCACCCGTAAGACATTGCGAATGGACCCGGACCAGGACGTCCTTTTCAGGCTCGATATCTCCCTTGACGAGAGCCAGGTGCTCATAGTCATCGATGTCGTTGACAAAGGCCATCGCCCTGAACTCCCCATGGGATGTGGGTAGAACCGTCTCCGCCGCCATATGGACGAAGGACTCATTTCTCATCCGGTAGGCAATGATGTCGGCCACTGTGGCGATCTTGATACCATGTTGCTCTGAGAATTTTTCGAGATCAGGCAGTCTGGCCATCGTGCCGTCGTCATTCATGATTTCACAAATAACGGCCGCCGGCTTCAGTTGCGCGAGTTTTGCCAAATCGACCGAGCCTTCCGTTTGGCCCGTCCTGAAAAGCACACCCCCTCGTCGTGCCCTGAGGGGAAAGACATGCCCAGGCTGAACCAAGTCCTCCGGCTTTGCGTCATCTGCGACTGCCGTCAAAATGGTGTGCGCCCTATCGGCGGCTGAGATTCCTGTTGTCACGCCTTGACGTGCCTCTATGGAAACAGTGAAGGCGGTCTTGTAAGTGGATTCATTATCATAGACCATGAGGGGTAGATTGAGTCTTTCAATGATCCCAGGAGACAGGGCAAGACAGATGAGGCCCCGGCCGTACTTTGCCATAAAATTGATTGCCTCAGGGGTCACTGTCTCAGCGGCCATGGTCAGATCCCCTTCGTTCTCCCTATCTTCGTCATCCACCAGGATGATCATCTTGCCATTTTTTAAATCATCCAGGGCTTCTTCTATTCTTGCTATTGCCATAATGTTTAATCACCAAAACCGAATTTTGTTAACATCTCTTTGTCGATACCTTTAGACCCCGATGGCCCGGATACTTTCTCTTTTATGAAAAATCTCTCCACATATTTGCCGATCATGTCCGTTTCAATATTTACCGGATCTCCCACCTTCTTTGTCACGATGATGGTTGCCTTTCCGGTCTGTGGGATAATATTAACCTCTATGAAGGCATCCTGGCAACGATTGATTGTCAGACTGATCCCATCCAACGCAATGGAGCCCTTTTCAATGGTATATTTTGCCAGGCTCTCGTCCATCCCAATCCTCAAGAGCCATGATTTCTGCTTTCGTTCCCTTTTTAGTATCCTGCCCACGCCATCAACATGACCGGATACCAGGTGTCCTCCCAGACGGTCGGAAAACCTCAAGGCCCGCTCCAGGTTCACCTGGTCTCCTTGACTTAATCGGCCCATGGTACTTCGGGAGAGGGTCTCGCCGGAAACATCCACACGGAATATGCCTTGCCTCATGTCCGTGACCGTTAGGCAGACGCCATTTACGGCAACACTATCTCCTGAGCGGACGTCTGAAACTTCAAACAGGGGCTGGATGGCCAAGGTAACATCCCCACCCACAGGTGTGATCTCTTTAACTTCCCCAATGCCTTCGACCAATCCGGTAAACATGCATCCCCTCTGTTAGAAGCCATCTTAAAAATAGAACCGAACCCGCCACTATAACGGCGGTTTAATTTCACTCGAATCCTCGACCCCTTGAATCCTTGGATCCTTCTTTAAAGAGGCCCTCACCCAATCCTGTCAATAATCGGGATAGCCCCTGATCATCACGTCACTGCCGAATTTTCTCGTCCGGATGTCCCTTAGATTCAGACATTCACTGATTCGCTCCGGTCCCGGTCCTGAAGCCATGGGGAACCCGTCATTTCCACCCAGAATCTTAGGGGCCTGAAAGAAATAATATTTATCGATCAATCTTTCACGGATCATGGAACCCATAAGGGTGGCGCCGCCCTCTACCAAAAGAGATGTGATGGATTTTTTCACCAAATCATCCATCAAAGCGACCAAGTCTATCCCGCCATCTTTGATAGGACAGACAAGGGTTGAAACATTCTCTTTTTTGACCCCCTTTAATCGCTCTGGAGAGACCCCATCTCCCACGGCCATAAGCGTCATGGCAGGAGAATCATTATTCAGGACCTTTGCATTATCAGGGGTTCTGAGGTGCGTATCCACAATAATCCGTACGGGATCCCTGCCTTTACGATTTCTGAGGCGGGTGGTCAGGGACGGATCATCTGCCAAGACCGTTCCCACACCAACCATGACGCCATCCACCCTGTCTCTCAGACGATGGACGAACTGCCGGGATTTTTCGTTGGTGATCCACCAGGAATCACCAGTAGTGGTTGCGGTCCATCCATCCAGAGTCAGGGCCGATTTGGCGACCACAAAGGGACGACCCGTTGAAATATATTTAATAAAAAATTCGTTCAGGTGTCGGCACGCCGCTTCCAATACTCCGGTGGTGACCTCGACACCTTTTTCCCTTAAAAATTCAGATCCACCACCTGAAACTTTAGGGTTCGGATCCTTCATTCCCACGACCACCCGCTTGATGCCACTCTTCAAAATTGCCTCGGTGCAGGGGGGTGTCCTTCCTTGGTGATTGCAGGGCTCGAGGGTTACGTAGAGGACATCCCCCTTCTTCCCCTTTCCACCTATTTTATAAAGGGCATCCACTTCAGCGTGGTTGACCCCCGCCCTTTTATGATACCCGGAGGCGATGACTTTTCCCTCACGGACAACAACCGCACCAACGGCCGGATTTGGGGTTGTACGTCCCAGCCCTTTCCTGGCCTGGCGCAGGGCCATTCTCATGAATTTTTCGTCTGTCTTATTCAATGGGCGTTCAATCATTCAGATGATTATCGCCGGTAACGATGGCTTGATTATCTCTTCCTCAAATCCGGACCTACTCCTTCCTGGACTTGAGAATCTCTTCCAACTCTTCCATAAATTCACCGATATCCCTGAACTGCCTGTAAACCGAGGCAAATCGGACATAGGCCACCCCGTCCCATTCCTTGAGGGCATTGATCACCTTCTCCCCGACCTCTTCACCTTCCACCTCTTTCTTTCCCAGTTCCTGGAAGTAGAGTTCCAGCGAATCAACAAAGTCTTCAATCTTTGTCATGCTGATGGGTCTCTTTTGACAGGCCTTTTTAATACCCTCGGTAATCTTCTCTCTGCTGAAGGGCTCGCGTCTGCCATCTTTTTTGACGACCATCGGAAGGACATCTTCCAATTTCTCGTAGGTAGTAAACCGTCTCCCACATTTGATGCATTCCCTGCGTCTCCGTATCGTCCTCCCATCCTTGCTCAATCGGGAATCGATGACTTTGTTGTCTATCTCAGTACAGTAAGGGCATTTCATGGGCTATTTAACCTCACGATTTCTAAACCGGCCTCAACCAGCATCTGGTCAGCCAGGGGGTCATTGTAACCCTCATCATATACTATTTTTTTTATCCCAGCGTTTATGATCATCTTTGAACAGATCACGCAGGGTTTGTTGGTACAGTAAATGGTTGCTCCGTCTATGGCAATACCATGGTTGGCGGCCTGTACAATGACGTTTTGCTCCGCGTGAAGCCCCCGGCAGAGTTCATGTCGCGTCCCGGAAGGAATGGACTCATTCTCTCTCAGGCAACCGACCTCTTCACAATGTCTTAACCCCGCCGGCGCGCCATTATACCCGGTTGCTAAAATCCTTTTATCCTTCACGAGGACTGCCCCGACCCCCCGCCGAAGGCAAGTGGTCCTCTTTGCTACCATTTTGGTTATGGCCATAAAATATTCCTGCCAGGATGGTCTCGTCAAAATAAAACCCCCACAAAAAAAATTCTCAATACACGTGCTTCAGGCATCCAGGAATCCGTAGATCGGAAACCGGCTACAGAGTTCAGAGACCACCGATCGGGCCTCTTGGAGCCCCTTCTCGTTATCAGGGTCTTCTAACACTTTTCTTATGAGACCGGCAATGACCTTCATTTCCTCTTCCTTCATACCCCTGGTCGTCAATGCCGGGGTCCCTATCCTCAAGCCGCTGGTGATTTGAGGTCCTCTCTTATCGAAAGGCACAGTGTTCTTGTTCACCACGATACCTGCTTGACCAAGCGCCCTCTCCGCCTCGAGTCCTGTTAACCCTCTTTCCGTCAGGTCAATCAAGATCAGATGATTGTCCGTCCCATTTGATACCAGATCAAAGCCGGCATTCATCAATTCATCAGAAAGAACCTTTGCGTTGATGACCACGTGGCTTTGGTAATCTTTGAACTCCTTGCTCAAGGCCTCCCCAAAACAAACCGCCTTTGCTGCGATGACATGCATGAGGGGCCCGCCTTGTATCCCGGGGAATACCCCCTTGTCCAGGGCCTTCCCATAGGTTTCATCAGAAAGGATCAGCCCGCCCCTAGGGCCCCTGAGGGTCTTATGGGTCGTAGATGTGATAAATTCGGCCTGGCCCACTGGAGAGGGATGAAGTTCCGCAACCACGAGTCCTGCGATGTGGGCGATGTCTGCCATAAGGTAGGCGCCTACGCTGTGGGCTATATCCGAAAATTTCTTAAAATCTATCACACGTGGATAGGCACTGGCGCCGGCAACGATCATCTTCGGCTTGTGCTTTTTGGCCAGGTCCGCCACCTGATCATAATCGATGATCTGACTCTTGGCATCCAGGCCATATGACACAATCCTGAAAAGGGACCCTGAGAAATTGACCGGACTGCCATGGGTCAAATGACCGCCGTGGGCGAGATCCATGCCCAAGATCGTATCCCCTGGTTTCAGAAAGGAGAGGTAAACGGCCATGTTGGCTTGAGAGCCGGAATGGGGCTGGACATTGGCGTATTCTGCGCCGAATAACTTTCTTGCCCTCTCACGAGCAAGCCTCTCTACGATGTCCACATATTCACAGCCGCCGTAATATCTCCTATCGGGATAACCTTCCGCATATTTATTGGTCATCACCGTAGCTTGGGCTTCCATGACCGCACGGGAGGTGTAGTTTTCCGAGGCTATCAGGACCAGGTTGTTCTTCTCTCGAATGATCTCCGCCTCAACGGCCCTTGCCACTTCCGGATCCACAAGATTTAACGCTATCTCTTTCAAAAAGATGCTCCTACTTCGTCGATCTGATCGATCCTTGATTTGTGACGCCCACCCTCAAATTCGGTCTTCAGGAAGAGATCCAGGATTTCAAGGGCGAGGCCGACACCTATCACCCTGTCCCCCATAGTCAGGATGTTGGCGTCATTGTGCAACCGGCTCATTCGGGCACAATAAAGATTGTCGCAAAGGGCCGCCCGGACACCCTCATACCGATTGGCCACCATCGACATCCCGATCCCGGATCCGCAAAGCAACACACCTTTGTTGTAGGCCCCTTCTGCCACCGCCCTGGCCACTTTGTGAGCGATCTTGGGATAATCAGCTGATTTCCGGTCAAAGACACCCATGTCTTCCACCCGGTGTTCGCCGCCTTTTTCTAAAAAGGCTTTGCAAGCCTCCTTCAGTTGAAACCCTGCATGGTCAGATCCCATTACGATGTCCATAGGAACTCCTCGTCTGATCAATCCGTTTTCATTTTTGATTGTGGTTACAGAGCCCTTTGACCCCTGGTTGTTACATGGGGATGTAACCCTTCATAGAGCAGGTCTTGAGAATGACTCTCGTAAGAACCCTCAGCAACAGGAGGATACAGGTCGTCAAAGGTGAATCCGTTTTGTTCTCACGCAGTTGGATTTGGGCACTGGGGGCCCTACGGACGGACATACAAACTTAATGATCCATAATGAGGGTCAAGGCTTAAAGGCCTTGAAAACCAAGCTCCCGTTTGTACCCCCAAAGCCAAAGGCATTCACCATGGCTGCGCCTACCCTGCCCTCTCTAGCCTCATTGGGGATATAATCCAAGTCGCATTCAGGATCAGGTGTTTCATAGTTGATGGTAGGAGGCATGATGCCATGCTTGATAGCCAGAATCGAATAGATGGCAGCGACTCCACCCGCCCCTCCGAGGAGATGCCCGGTCATGGACTTGGTGGAGCTGATACTCAATTTTTGGGCATGATTCCCAAAAACATTTTTGATCGCCTTGGTTTCCGATGCGTCATTGAGCTTGGTCGACGTCCCGTGGGCGCTGATATAGTCTATGTCTTCAGGCTTCATCCCCGCATCTTTGATGGCCGTGGACATGCAGAGGACGGCTCCCATCCCGTCAGGGTCCGGTGCGGAGACATGATAAGCATCACCCGAAAGGCCGAAACCGGCCATTTCGGCATAAATATCAGCGCCCCGATCAAGCGCCCCATTCAATTCTTCGAGGACCAATATCCCGGCGCCCTCCCCCATAACAAACCCATCCCTGTCCAAGTCAAATGGACGGGATGCCTTTTCAGGCTCATGATTTCGGGTGGTGAGGGCTCGCATGGCGCAAAAACCTGCCAGGGCCAGGGGCGTGATCACAGCCTCGGAACCACCCGTAATCATGGCATCCGAAACGCCATCCCGGATTAGTCGGAAGGCCTCCCCAACGCCGTGACAACCGGCCGCACAGGCGGTCTCTATAGACAGGTTGGGTCCCTTCGCCCCAAACTCGATGGCAATCTGGCCGGGGGCCATATTGGCAATCATGCCGGGGATAAAAAAAGGATTGATCCTGCGCGGGCCTTTTTCAAGAAGGACTTTATGATACTGTTCCAGCATGGTCAGGCCGCCCAAACCGGATCCCGTGACGCATCCGACCCGATGGGCGTTGTTGGAGTCTATTTTTAATCCTGAATCCTCCATCGCCATCCTCGCCGATGCCAGGGCATAATGGATAAAAATATCAAACCGTCTCACTTGCTGTTTATCCATGAAGTCCTCGGACCGGAAATCCGGTACGACTCCCGCGATTTGACAGGGATATTGGGACACATCAAACTTTTCAATGGCCCTTATCCCGGATTTCCCGGAGCAGACCGCTTCCCAGTTTTTCTGAATACCGGTTCCCAGGGGAGTCACTATTCCCAGGCCTGTAACAACAACCCTTCTCATCTCTACACCCAACTCCTTTTCTTAGACCAAGCCTCGTGCCACGGCACGGCCTGGAGACTTTTATTCTCCTGAGGCTTTTGTAATATAGTCCACGGCATTCTGAACCGTGGCTATCTTTTCCGCATCTTCATCAGAGATGGAGAGATCAAATTCTTCTTCCATTGCCATGATCAGTTCCACCTGATCCAGGGAATCAGCGCCCAGATCATCCACAAATGAGGCCCCAGGGACCACATCCTCTTCCGACACGTTTAGCTGTTCACTGATAATCTTTTTAATCTTTTCCGCAATATCCGCCATACGATACTTCCTCCTTTTTCTATTCAATTTCGGCGATACTATCAATTACATCTTCTTCTCACATGAACAAGCCCCCACTCACATGGATAACTTGACCTGTGATATAACCTGCAGCTTCTGAGCACAGCCAGTAAACCGCTTCGGCAACATCATTCGGTTCTCCTATTCTTCGCAACGGAATCTGTTCCAAAAAGGCATCCCGCACCTTCTCTGAAAGGGCGTCGGTCATATCGGTCTTGATGTAACCAGGCGCCACAGCATTCACGGTGATGCCTCTTCCGGCGACTTCACGGGCAATTGATTTCGTGAACCCCATGATACCCGCCTTTGATGCGGCATAATTAGCCTGACCGGGATTTCCTATCTGCCCCACAACTGAGGAGATATTGACGATCCGTCCTTTTTTCATTTTAACCATGGATCGGACCACCGCCTGGGTACAGTTAAATACGCTCTTCAAATTGACCTTTAATACCGTGTCCCAAACATCCTCGGACATCCTCATCAATAGAGCATCTCTTGCGATGCCCGCATTGTTGATCAGAACATCCACCCGGCCAAACCGATCTATCGTGTCCTTGAATAGGGCCTCCACCTCCCCATAGTCGGATACGTCAACTTTGTGGCTTGTGGCTTCGGCTCCATATCGACCCAAAAGCTCTAATGTTGTGCTTGATGCGGAATCATCCGGATCATAATGGGCAACGATGATCTTTGCTTTCTCTTCAGCAAACTTCAAGGCCACGGCACGACCGATGCCCATGGATCCCCCCGTAATCACCACAACCCTTGCTGAATCATTCATTTACAATCTCGATATAAAAAAAAGGTATAAGGTATATTAATAAGGTGCAGGGCATAGGGCGCAAGGCGCAAGGTAACCTATTAATCACTTTTTTTTACCTTATGTCTTGCGCCCTATGCCTTGCGCCTTGAGCCCTTCATATATAACTATTTGTTCGGATAATTTATCCTGGATTTTTTCCTTTGCAAAATCATGAGCCATCTTAACGGCATTTTTTATCGCTTTGACTGAAGACCCTCCATGGCAGACAATTCCCACCCCCTTAATGCCCAGGATGGGGGCCCCGCCATACTCCGCATAATCAACCCTTTGCATAAACTTCTTGAATGTCCGCCGGTTAAATAAGAGGCCTGCTTTGCTGGTCATGGAACCGAGCATTTCCTCCTTCAACATCTTTACCATACCCTCTGCCAGGCCTTCGCTCAGCTTGAGAACCACGTTCCCCACAAATCCGTCGCAGACCACGATCTGTACTTGTCCCGAAAAAATATCTCGCCCTTCCACATTTCCTAAAAAATTCAGACGGCTGTCTCGAAACAGATCATGGGCGGATCGGACCTGTTCATTCCCCTTTCCTCCCTCTTCACCGATACTCAAGAGGCCGATCTTGGGATTATTCATCCCCAGTGACGCTCTGGCAAAGGCATCGGCCATCATACCGAACTGAAAGAGGTGAACAGGACGGCAGTCGACATTGGCACCCACATCAATGACAATCACCCTGCCTTTTTCAACAGGAAGAATCCCTGGCAGAGCAGGTCTCTCAATTCCATCAATCCTGCCCAGGGTTAGTATGGCTGTCGCCAATGTGGCGCCCGAATTACCCGCGCTCACCACCGCATCGACCACACCCTTCTTAACAAGGTCGAAGGCCACTCTAATGGAGGCCTCTCTCTTCTGACGAAAGGCCTTCAAGGGAGCTTCATCCATCCGCACCCTATCCTCACAATGATGCACGTGGATGTGTGCCACACCCTGCTTGTCAGCCAGCTGCGCCTCTATGGCATCCCGATCTCCAACAAAGGTGATGTCAATGCCCCATTCCATTGCAGCCTGAAATGCACCTTGAACAACCACTTCCGGAGCTTTGTCTCCACCCATGGCGTCCACGGCAATCTTCATGCTAACTCTCGTCTATCTTGATTATCGTCTTCCCCCTATATGCCCCGCATTTGAGGCAGACGTGATGGGGTAAGATAGGCTCCTGACACTGTGGGCAAAGAGTTGGATTGGGCAATTTTAGGTGATGGTGGGATCGCCGCATATCCCTTTTGGATTTTGATTTTTTCTGTTTGGGTACAGCCATTGTTCAGACTATTCTCCTTCAATATTAAGATTCTTGAGTTTCAAAAAACCGGGATGCCCTTTTTCACTCCGGCATTGGCAATTTCCAGTATTTAGATTTACCCCACAAATAAGGCAGAGACCTAAACAACCATTAGAGCAGAGGGTCTTTATGGGGAGGGATAAATATATCTGCTCGCGAACCATGTTATTCAGGTCTATTTCTTCTCCCTCGACAAAATCGACCTCCATCTCATCCTCTAGCAATTCAATTTCTGCCTCGCCTGTCTCTGGATTTTGTAGGGCCAAAAAGAGATGAAAAGAGGTTTTTATATCGTGGCTATAAGGTTCTAGGCATCGGTCACAACGGGTGAGAATATTGCCATCTAACTCCCCATCGAAAATATATTTATCTCCGGCTTTCTCGATTCTTATCCTGACCCTTAATGGCTTCCCCATCCCCAAGACCGGATCACTCGGCCCTTCAGGGCGCCACCAACCCTCCTCCAACACAAACAAGAAATCTTGTGTTTCTTGAAGGATGGTTCTCAGGTCAATGATCATTATAAATAAACCTATTAAAGAACAATGAATTTAATTTAACTTAAAAATGATAAAGGTGTTAGTATATAGGAAATGTCTCTTTTGTCAAGAAAATTAATAGGCTTACCCTTGGGGTGGCGAACATTGCCTTTTCCCCTATTTTCCTATAAAATTAGCTAATTGACCACCTCGAAAATGAAAGCACTGAAGGGGTCAATACACCTTCATTTCTTACGGCCTGCAGGAGACCGAGTAAATGAATCGTTTCGCCTATTTTACAACGAGTCTTGCCATAAAGGCCCTCTCCAACCTCTCCAAAATCAACGTAGGGATTCACGGCAAAGAAAATATTCCGGACGGGTCAATCATCTTTGTGAGCAATCACTTTACCCGGTTTGAGACATTGCTTTTGCCGTGTCATATCAATCAAATGACCAGCGCTCCGGCCTGGTCTTTGGCCGATTACAGTCTTTTCAAAGGCCCCCTCGGTAATTTTCTCGATAAAATTGGAGCGGTATCGACGAAGAACCCCGACAGGGATCTCCTTATCGTGAAAAGCTTGCTAACGGGAGAGGCCACATGGATCATTTTTCCAGAAGGACTGATGGTCAAGAGCAAGAAGATCATTGAAAAGGGTCGCTATCTGATTTCTCATGCTCAGGGTAAACGACCTCCTCATACGGGCGCTGCCACCCTTGCACTCAGGACCGAATTCTACAGGGAAAGGTTGCGGATCTTAACACAAGAAGCCCCAGACGAGGCAAAACGCCTGATGAGTTCCTTTCAGCTCGAGTCCATTGAGCCGGTGCTGGAAAGAAAGACATACATTGTTCCCGTAAACATCACCTATTACCCCATTAGGGCCCGGGAAAATATTGTCAGCAACCTCCTCGTCAAGCGCATGGAAGATGTTTCAGAACGTATGCTGGAGGAAATCATGGCAGAGGGCACCATGATTCTATCCGGCGTGGATTTGGATATTCGGTTTGGTGAACCGATCGATGTTGGGGACTACCTCCACAAATCCTCCGTCCGCCGGGATATTGCATCGAGACACAGGATAGATTTTGATGATCCCATCCCCTCAAGACCCGCATTGGTAAAAATGGCAGGGGAAATCATGGTGAAATACATGTCCGGCATCTACAATTTGACCACCATAAATCATGATCACCTCTTTGCATCCATGGTAAGGGCGATTCCCTTTAAAAAGATAGACGAGATGGACCTCAGGAGAAGGATCTTTCTTTTGACAACTCTGAATTTGGATGAAATGGGCATTCATCAGCACAGATATCTCAAAATGGATCAGGTCCACCTCCTCACGGATGACCGTCACGAAAAATTCGAGACTTTCATTTCGATGGCCTTGGAAAAGGGAATCCTCAAAAAAGAGAAAGGGTCATTGCTCAAACAACCCGGGAAATTCACTTCTCGATTTGATTTCCATCAGGTGCGCATCGAAAACCCGTTAGAGGTTATTGCAAATGAGATAGAGCCTTTGGCCGGCTTGCAACGACATATCCGTCGTCTCGCTCGGATTCCCAGTTTCTGGATGAGACGTAAGATTGTCGACCATGTTAAAAAGAGGGCCCTTTTACAATTCGAGGAGGACTATAAAGAATTCTATGTGGAGGGTGAATCAAAAAAGAAAGAGGTTGGGGCCCCCTTTCTGATCAAAGGGAGGTCGAGGAAGATTGGGATTGTGCTCGTCCATGGATACATGGCGGCCCCCCCGGAGATGAGAGAACTTGCAGATTACCTTGGACGAAAAGGGTTTTGGATCTATGCGCCCCGCCTAAGAGGTCATGGCACCTCGCCTGACGACCTCGCCATCAGAACATATCAGGACTGGGTGGCATCCATTGATGAGGCCTACACCATAGCCAGCAACTCTTGTAAGCGGGTCGTTGTTGGTGGCTTCTCGACAGGTGCCGGACTTTCCCTCGATCTCGCTGCAAGAGGCGTCAAGAACTTGGCTGGGATCTTTGCGGTTTCTCCTCCTCTGAGGCTTCAGGATTTCTCAACAAGATTTGTGCCTGCTGTGGATACATGGAACCGGTGGATGAAACGAGTCGGACTGGATGGGGCCAAAAAGGAGTTTATTCCGAACAATCCCGAGAATCCTCATATCAACTATTCTCGCAATCCCATTGGCGGGGTCAGGGAACTTGGTCTGCTTATGGAAGCCCTCGAGCCCAAATTGCCATCCATAAAGCTTCCCGTTCTCGTGGTTCAATCAGACGGGGATCCTTTGGTGGATCCAAAGGGGTCGAGAAGGGTGTTCGAACTGCTGGGTTCACAGGACAAACAATACCTCCTTTTTGACATTGATCGTCACGGCATACTCTTGGGGGATGGGGCTCACCGGGTCCACCGCGCCATCGGGAATTTCATCCGGCGATTATCATAGCCTCTCTCATAGAATTTCCCTTAGGGGACTCCCACCGAAAAGCCTATAAGGAATCCACATAAGTTATTGGCATTTAAAAGAAAAACTTAAGGTTAGCTTGGGGGTGTATTTTAAAAAAAGACCTAACAGGGCATTATTTCTTGTACTCCGCCTCCACATTAATGGCTATGCCTCCGCGCACCGCAAAAGACGCAACCACCTTGCACCAGCGGGGCTCAAGCACCTTGACCAAGTCATCGAGAATCACGTTGGTCACGTGCTCATGGAAGGCCCCAACGTTCCTAAAAGACCAGAGATAGAGTTTGAGGGATTTGGATTCAACAATGCGTTGATCCGGAATGTACTGGATCGTCAATTCAGCAAAATCCGGTTGCCCCGTCTTAGGGCATAGGCAGGTGAATTCATTCGTCTTGAGGGTGACCTGATAATCACGATCAGGATTTTGATTCGGAAAGGTCTCCAGTTTTTTGGTCGGTTTGGCTTCTTCGCCTAATAGGGTCAAACCGTCAAGGTCTAGTTCTTTTGTCATTTTCTGTCATCCCGTCCCTTGTGTTTATATCATAAATAACCCCAATTGAGCAACATGGCTCAATTGGAATTATGCGGGCTTCTGTTTCGGGCTTTAAGAGCGTGTCAGGGTTTATTCCTGTTTGGGAGTGCGAAACTTGGGTTAGGGATTTAAAGAATGGCAGGTTATGGGCAAAGAAGAGGAAAAAGAGAGTGAGGCTCCTCCCGCAGAGCGGAAGGCCTCTGGGAGACCCCTCGAAGGGGTCTGAAAACAATACGATTATCAAGATTACTAATCTTTAGCTGCTGTTAAAACGAAAAGAATAGGAACGTCGAACTCGCCAGAGGCGAGCAAGCACTTGTCAGCCTCCGGCTGATCCAACGTCCAACATCGAATTTTGAATAAGGCATGCTAAATTTTTTAATAAAATGGCCGAGCGAAGCGAGTTCATCATTCGATGTTCAATGTTCGATGTTGGACGTTCAAAAAAAGCTTTAATTTGCCGCCAACGAGTAT
>JAQYVK010000006.1 GCA_030145585.1 Desulfatiglandales bacterium
TTTTCAAAAAGGACATGAAGACCGCCCCTTTCCCCACCATGCATCATGGTTGGGATGATCGCGTAGAATTCTAATCCCCTCTTCGGGCCGCTATAGACATTGTAGTGCTTGCGGTGGAAGAAGTGTCCTCGTTTAATCTTCAGAATATTTTCGGATAAATCACCTGAAAAGGATTTCAGGATCGGTGTGCCGTTCGGTCCTGCTAACCAGACCTTTGACCCATAGGCCTCACCAAGCTGCTCGAGGATGCCCTTTAATGACTCATTATCTGCGAGCCTTATTTCCGGGTTTTCTCGAATATTAGCTTCGACGAGATTCTTTACAATCAGGACGTGTGCGCTAAGAGCACGTTCCATCCGGGACTGGAAACCGCGCTTGGCCGCGAACATAAAAAGGCCGAAGATTAAGAACGCTGTCAAGAAGAGAACCAGCACAAAGGATAGAAATATTTTTATGTAGAGTTTACTGAGCTTCATGATTCATCCACGAACATGTAACCTGTTCCCCATACGGTTTTGATGATCTTTCGAAATCGAGGATAAGCATCCAGTTTGGCCCTCAAGTTGCTAATATGTACATCAATACTCCTGTCGAAGGCCATAAAATCTCTCCCCCGAGCGAGATTCAAGAGTCTATCGCGGCTCAAGACGGTATTGGGATGCGCCATTAGGGCCTCAAGAATCTTGTATTCCGTCGAAGAGAGCTCCACTTCCTTGTCTTCTACTGCAAGGGTCTGTTTGGCCCTGTTAAGAGCCAGACCGCCCGCGTTAATAATGAGGGATTCATCTTTTGCCGCTTCCTCTTCCGTTGGAAGCCCCCTTCGCAACACAGCCTTTATCCTGGCCAACAATTCTCTGGGGTCGAATGGTTTCGGGAGATAATCGTCCGCCCCAAGCTCTAGTCCTACAATGCGATCCGCTGCCTCACCTTTTGCAGTGAGCATAATGACCGGGATGGCGAATTTCATCCGGACTTCTTTCAGCACGTCCAAGCCATCCTTTACGGGCATCATGATGTCCAGGATAACGATATCCGGTGATTCCCGCTCGATCTTCTCCGGAACGGCAGAACCATCAACGAGAGTCAGCACCTTATAGCCGTAGCCCTCTAGGTATTCCTTGAGAAGATTTCGTAGTTTTTCATCGTCGTCTACTAGTAGAACCTTTTCCGCCATGGATGTCTCCCCTTTTTACATTCTTTTACATTTCCTTAACCTTTTTTAACAACTTTCCCTTCGAGTCTCACATATCGCGTACTACATTAACTACATCGTCAGGTTTCTTTTTCGTAACTATTGGATCCCCGCATCCTCCTGATCAATTTGTACCCGGTATACCCGGACCGGTTTCTTGATATTCTTGACAGTCTTTTTACCCAAAGACGCATATTTTAACCCCAATTTATCCTCGATCTGATCATAAACCGTCCCTGACACACAGACACCTCCTGCTTCAGCCAAGCCTTCGATTCGCGCGGCAATATTCACACCATCCCCATAAATCTTATCCCGCTCAACGACGATATCCCCAAGATTAATGCCGATGCGGAAATGCATCTTCCGGTGATCAGGCAATTGGGCATTTTTAACGCCGAGATCTTTCTGGATCTCAACTGCACATTGCACAGCATTGATGACGCTCCCAAACTCGGCCAAGACGTTATCCCCGGGAGAATCCACCACCCTTCCAAGATGATCTTGAATATATGAGGTGATCAAGTCTCGATAACTGTTTAAGGTATGAATGGTCCGCATCTCATCTTCGGCCATAAGACGGCTGTAACCTTTGACATCGGCACTAAAGATGGCTTTAAGTTGTCTTTGCATGTGCTGAGGCATAACCACAGATTCAGCAGCTTCATGTTGATGCTGGAGGGGAACTCTTCGAATCACCGCCTTCATCCGGGCAAGCAATTCTCGCGGATTGAAAGGTTTCGGCAAATAATCATCCGCACCCAATTCCAGTCCTACAATACGATCCGCATCCTCCCCCTTGGCCGTAAGCATGATAACGGGCAGGGTGTGCTCAGCGCGGATGTCTTTCAGCACATCCAGCCCGTCCCGTCCGGGCAACATGATATCGAGGATGACAATATCCGGAGACTCCCTACGGATCGTCTTGAGGACCGATAAACCGTCAGGGAGAGCAATGATTTGAAACCCATACCCCTCCAAGTACTCCCGGACAAGTTTTCGGAGTTTCTCATCATCATCCACGACCAAGACTTTCTTACTCATCCTGTTACCTCTTGTATAACCAAGGTCCAGTTAAACAAAAAAAGGTTGAAGGTTACGAAAAACACGAACAAATATTAACCACTAATTTACACTAATTGACACTGATATGGAAGACAATCCTTCGATGAACTTAAAGTAGATGAGCAGTAGGTTTGCTTAAAATTATAGGAGCGGGTCTGATGCGGGAGAATAAACTCGTTTATTCTCTCTCATTAGGCCTGCTCCCTGTGTTCAATCACGTCAAGCGTGATTGAAGCCCGCCGGGCGGGCATTTTAAGCAAAACAAATTTCAAAGTTTGTGTAGGTCTGTGGTTAATGATTATTATGACTTTTAGTGTAGATCAGTGAAGATAAGTGGTTTCGTACTTTCGCTTGCCTCGCCATAGCTGACCCGGCGACGGCGGGTGTTTTCGTGATATTTTTTGTTTTAGGTTTTTGTTTTAAAGATCAAGCCAGGCCCAGCAGATCAACGGCATTTTCCCCGGAAATTTTTTGGATGGTCCGGTCCGGGAGGTTTGTAGATGCCATCTCCTCGAGATAGCGTCCCGGTTTCAACAAGGGATAATCGGAACCAAGGAGAATTCTTTCCGTCCCTACGATCTCCCCGGCAATCCTGTACACGTCCGGTCGGTAGAGGTAAGGCGAGGCGGCCGTATCAAACCAGACATTCTTGAGAACCTCTTTTACCTCTTTTTTCATGAGGCCATAAAAGAAAAGCCCACCACCCCAGTGGGCCAAGACAATCTTGTTTGAAGGATATTCCTTTAGCAAACGATAGAGTTGACTGAGAGGCATCACGGTTTTCCCTGGATAGTGATGTCCCACAGGTTCATTGGTGTGGAGCATGATGGGGACATCAAATTGAGCGCACACCCCCATGATATCCTTCAGGCCCTCTATGTCCTTGTCAGCAAAGTGGGAATGGTAAAAGGCGAGCTCCCCCACGCCCGAAAGTCCAGCTTTTAGGCATCTTTCCGCCTCTCTCCGTCCTTGAGGGGTTCGGAGTGAAAAACAGCCAAACCCGATCAACCTGTCGGGGTGCTTCTGTACCGATTCAATGATGTAGTCGTTGTGACGGTGAAAATACTCCTCATTTTCCCACGGAAAGCCGAAAACCACTGACTTCTGAACCTGATCCTCATCCATGTCTCTGAGTATCGCATCCCTGCCGGCAAGGTTTGATTTCGGGGCGCGGTAGAGGGCCTCAAAAGAAGGCTCTTCGGGGAAAAAACGTTGCCT
>JAQYVK010000007.1 GCA_030145585.1 Desulfatiglandales bacterium
TATCCACATTCGCCGGAGTAACAACTTTTGGGAAATCTGAAAAAACACTAAATTAGAAATGACGACATCCAGCAAAGACCAATTGCTACAATACCTAAAGGAGACGAAAGGGGAATGGGTCTCCGGTGAATCCCTAAGCAAGCAGATGGGGGTTAGCCGCTCTGCCGTATGGAAACAGATCTCCAAACTTAAAGAGGAGGGTTATTCCATAGAATCCGCACCGAAAAAAGGATATCTTTTCCGGAAGGCCTCTGAGCTGCTTTTGCCTAATGAAATCCGTGAGGGTCTTGAGACAAAACTTCTCGGGAAAGGCGATATCGTTTATTCTAAGGAAATCGACTCCACCAACAGGAAGGCAAGGGATCTGGCAGACGAAGGTGCCCCGGAGGGGACTCTGGTTCTTTCCGAGGCCCAAATAAGAGGGAAAGGGAGAAAAGGAAGAACCTGGTTTTCTCCTCCCAAGGGGGGCATATATATCTCCCTCATCCTAAGACCGACAATTTCACCCGTAGACGCCCCAAAGTTCACCTTGCTCACCGCCGTTGCGATTGCTGAGGCTCTCCTTTCCATGACCCCATTGAATATCAATATAAAATGGCCCAACGATATACTGGTCAATGGTAAAAAAATCGCCGGTATTCTAACGGAAATGAGCACAGAAATGGATGCGGTCAATTATATCGTGGTCGGTCTGGGCCTCAATGTCAACACCCCCAAGTTTCCGGAAGCGATCCAGGGAATCGCCACCTCGATCTTTATTGAAACGGGGAAAGTTTTCCCGCGTGTGAAAATCATTCAGGAGTACCTGGCACGATACGAAGCTTATTACGACATGTATAAGAAGATCGGGTTTGATTCCATTATCGATCGGTGGAAGGATCTCTCCGAAATTATCGGAAAAAAGGTTGAAGTTGAAGTGATCGGAAATCAGTTTATCGGAAAAGCCCTGGATATTGATAGTGATGGGGCTTTGATACTCAAAGATGAACAGGGTGGTGTACACAGGATCATTTCCGGCGATATTACCCTGATGAGTTAAGGAAAAGCTATGGGAAACAAACCATTGTCTTTACGCGGGATGATTTATGCATCTCTATTCGGCGCTGTTACTGCAGCAGGCGCATTCTTGATTATACCATTTCCTCTGGTGCCTATTACCCTTCAAACCCTCTTTTTAAATTTGGCCGCCGCCCTTTTAGGGGGGCGGTTGGGAGCCTTGAGCCAGGTGGTCTATATTCTCCTCGGCATCATTGGGCTTCCCGTCTTTGCTGGCGGCAAGGGAGGCATTGGGGTCCTGTTCGGTCCGACAGGGGGATACCTCATCGGATTTGTCGTCGCCGCCTTTGTGATTGGGAAATTGATTGAAATGAAAGAGCGTGCGGGGTTGGCCTGGCTGGCCTGTTCCATGGTGGTGGGACTCATCGTGATTTATCTTTTCGGAGTCACCCAGTTGTCCTTTGTCGCAAAACTCACCCTAAAAAAGGCAATTACGGTGGGAGTACTTCCTTTCCTAATCGGAGATGCTTTGAAAATTATTGTTGCAACTCTTATTACTTTGAAGCTCAGAGACAAGATAAAACTCTGAGGGTGTATCGAACACGTATCAATGAAGTTAACAGCCACCCCTAAAAGGGGTGGCTTACTGGTGACCTTAAAAGAGTCTAAATATTTGAATAGAATGAATTTGAATGACAAATGTCAAAGCCAAAATTCCAAATGAATGTCAAATGACAAATGCCAAAAACGACTTTACGCAATAATTCAAATTTAGGATATTTTGTTTGATTAGGGCAAAGGGAACAAGCTCAATAATGACCAGATCGATTAACATTTTGACGTTGGGATTTTGGATTTTATTTGACATTTGGATTTTGGCATTTGAGCTTTACTCCACCATTTATTCAAAATCACTATCGTACCCTCATAACAGAGTTTTGACAATCAGCTAAGCTGACAGTTAATAGTATTAATAGGAATCTGATGATCAAAGTCGAAGGTGTCACCTACAAATATGATGTGAAGGAACATCCGGCTCTCACCGACGTCACCTTTCAGATCGAAGAAGGGGCCTACATCGGCATGATAGGCCCTAACGGTTGTGGGAAAACGACCCTCATAAAACACCTGAACGGACTACTCTTGCCCTCCGATGGAAATGTTTGGATTGATGGGCTCAACACGAAAGCTGCCAAGGCCGTTCAGGAGATCCGGCAAAAAGTCGGCATGGTATTCCAGAACCCCGACAACCAGATCGTCGGCATGAGCGTTGAGGAAGATATTTCTTTCGGACCGGGGAATCTTGAATTGCCTCCAAATGAGATTCGGGACAGGGTGCAAAATTCCCTCGCCCAGGTTGGGTTGGAGGGTTATGAACAAAGGTCGCCTCACACCCTGTCCGGTGGCGAAAAGCAACTCGTGGCTATTGCGGGTGTTCTCGCCATGAACCCATCCTATATTGCTCTCGATGAGCCCACGTCATTTCTCGACCCATCCGGACAAAAAAAGGTTCTCGAGGTTATCAGAAAATTAAATGACCAGGGCATCACCATTGTTCATATCACCCATGACATGGATGAAATCGTTCATGCGGACAATGTTATCGTCCTGGAGGGTGGTAAGCTCCTTTTAAATGGAGACCCCAGAACAGTTTTTACTCGATTTGAATGGCTGAGTGATCTTGGTTTAGGGACCCCTAAGGTGACAGAATTGATGTGGCGATTTAAACGGATGGGATCTGAGATCCGTCACGATATCCTCACGGCGGATGAGGC
>JAQYVK010000008.1 GCA_030145585.1 Desulfatiglandales bacterium
CCATCTTATATCATAGGCTATAAAATTCAAAAACCGTTTCAAAAAGGCAAAGCCAAACCCATTACGAGATGGGGACGGAAAGCCACGGGTCTTAAAGTTCCTGCTGACCCTCATTTAACCTGTATCTCCACCTGGAAAAGAGAGCCGAACTGCCCAGTGTGACACACAGAAGTTAACAAGGATGGTGAAATATGACACAAATTCAAAAAATTATGACTGCAATTGATTTTTTTTAAAATCGCGTAATACATAAAGCTAGTAGAAGGGTTTGTAGTCGCCCATTTCATCCTTTCCCATAGAACGTGGACCCTAGTTTTCTGCAATGGGTGCCTTCTGGAGAAGTTGCGATGATCGAAAATTTAATCTAGCGCAGAAAACACGAACGATGCCAGGTCGAGGTTGGTGCTCTGACTTTGCTAAGGTGTCATTCTAGCGAAAAATTAGGGGAAATGATAACCATATGAAAATCAAGAAATATTTCCATAAATGAGCTAAAGTCTTGGTTGCAGATGTATAAAGACAACATTTTACCACGGCTTAAAATCGAATCTTGAGAAATACTGTCCGAAGGCAATCGGAGAGTACACGTTTCAAGATGGCATAAAGCTCTGAACAATGTTGCTGTTGAAGGAAATTTGGATAAGGCTAACTATATAAAAATCTTGAGGACATAAAACTATGGTAGCAAGATTTTTAGCCATTCAGCATCGTCTTAATCCACTTCATGTGTACTGCCGTTTTTTAGACAGAGGGCTGAGCAAAAAGTTATCAGCCTCAATATGTAAATCTTATGAAATCCTTATATACTCTTGGATAAGCATATCTATTAAAACCGTGCTCTTTTTTTTCCGTGTTATAAACACTAATATCAGGATTCAGGAAGATGTCAGGAAGGAAAAACTAAGCCAATAAGGAGATCATAAAGGCTCTTACTCCATTAAAGGCAGAGGCATCACTGGCTCTGCCTTCTTATTTCAACCCCAATATGTTGTATCCCTCTCGCGCTGGAAATAAATTCATGTTACTAGTATGATCCTTCAGCCCAACAGACCTCCTCAAAGGTTTCGATTACCATATCTAACCTCCAGTGAGTCCAGTTTGATTGAAAACTAAAGGTTATCAAGCCGTAGGCGTTTTCGGCTGTTGAATTCTACCCAAGATATGAAATTTGATGCCCAACTCCCTTCTCATTAAATTCCGAATCCTCTTTGGTTCCTGTCCGTTTTTTCGATCTCAACCCTGATTGACCAGTACGGCTTCTCCCCTTTATGACGAATCTCATCCGAATTCCAATGCTAACGCTATGCCCGGGTTGGGATAAAAAAACGTAATCCTGAAAAGGCCTCGCGGAACACGGAAGCTCATATGTGTGGACTCTATGACAGAGACCTGTTATTATTAAAGGTTAATATATACATTTGAGCTCATTTTTAATTCTTTTCCTGCAGGTAAAGATATGCCCCACACAGAAACAAAAGAAAGATCAAACCAATCAAAATGGCGGAAGCTTCACATTGTGTTGGCCTTCTTAGGAGGCCTGATTGCCCTGAGTTTCATTGATTGTCTTAACGCAGAACCACCAAAAGAGCGGAGCGGCCCTCCGCCTGCCCTTGTAGAAGTGTCAACCGTGGTGGAAAAAGAAATCGCTTCCCAGATTACTCTGGTTGGGACCGGAGAACCGTGGCTGGAAACTGTGGTGGCTGCCGAGGAAGAGGGGCTGGTCCTGAAAATACCCGTGGATGAAGGCGATTATGTAGAAAAGAATCAGCTGCTCTGTGAACAAAATTCTTCGCAGCTGAGGTTAGGCATTCAGGCGGCAAGGGCAGCCCTATCCGAGGCAGAGGTCCTGCAGGCCCAGACGAAACGGGAATGGGAACGCCAGAAAAAGCTTTATGACATTGACAGTGTTTCGGAAAAGTCTTACGAGAATGCTCAATTCGATGCAGAGGCAGCAACCAAGAAAGTGGCCCGTCTCCAGGCGGAACTCCACGTGCTTGAAGACCAGTTGAAAAAAAAGAAAATAAAGGCGCCTCTTTCCGGCGTTGTGGTTGAACGTCATGCCCTGGCTGGCCAGTGGCTGGGTGAGGGAGACCCCGTTGTGACCCTGACCAGCCTGCACCCCATCCGTGTCATGGTTCCGGTGCCTGGGCGTTATGTCTCGTCCCTAAACGTGGGAGATAATTGCCAGGTGACCTTTGATGCGCTTCCCGGCCTGCCATTCGAAGGTCTAATCGCAGCCATCATCCCCCGTGCCGATGTAGCGACGCGAACCTTTCCGGTACGCATCGAGATCCCCAACCCGGATGGTGTGATAAAAGGCGGCATGCTGGGTCGTGCCACGCTCCCGGTGGGGAACCTTCATAAGGCCATTTTAGTACCCAAAGATGCACTGGTATTGAGCGAAAGGGGTAAAGTCGTATATGTGGTCAATGATCAGTCGGCACATATGGTTCCGGTTCAAACGGGTGGAGCCCTTGGACTCCTCATCGAAGTGAAAGGAGATCTAAAGGCCGGTCAGAGGGTGGTCATCCGCGGCAATGAGCGACTGATGCCCGGTCAACCCGTTCGAATAGTGTCAAAAAAACCTTGAGTCGAAAGGTCTAAGGGTCAAAGAGTCAAAAGAGACGAAGGCCAAAAGATGAACGTCGAACCCGACTTCGCCTAAAGGCTACGCCGCGGCAAGCATCGAACGTCCAAC
>JAQYVK010000009.1 GCA_030145585.1 Desulfatiglandales bacterium
GCCCAGAAAAGGAAAGGCCGCAACAAATATATCCCTCATCGAGGTATCCGGTGGCGCGACGCCTTTCATGATAAAAAGACTCATGCCGAAAGGGGGCGTGGTCATGGCCATTTCAATATTGAGCAGAAACAGGACGCAAAACCAAACAGGATTGTATCCCATCGATTCTATAACGGGAATAAAGATGGGAAGCGTGATCATCATGATCGCCACCACGTCCATAAAACCGCCGAGAAACAACACAATCACCATCATCATCACAATGATAAGGATCGGTGGGAGCGGCATCTGGGTAACCATTTCAGTGAGGCCGCTTGTGGCTCCGCTGAAGGCCAGAATTTGGCTAAAGGCTGTGGCGCCGGCAATAATAAGGAATATCATTCCGGTAACGGTGATGGTCCCCTTTAACGAATTTTTCAGGACGTCCCAGTTCATCCTTTTATAGCAAAATGCCAGAAAGACAGTGCCCGCAGCCCCGGTAGCCGCCGCCTCGGAGGGCGTGGCAACACCAATGAATATGACACCCACAACAAGGAAGATGACGATCCCCTGGGGCAAGACATACTTCGTTAGGTCTCCAATCTTCTCTGACCATGAGATATGCTCAACTTCATACGCAGGGGCAAGGTGGGGCTGAAGTGAGCACCGAATAACAATGTAGGCCGCGTATACAACCGCCAAGAGGAGTCCCGGAATGATTATCCCAATTAAAATCCGGCCCACTGAGACCTCGGCAATGGCTCCCAGAAGAACCGCAAGACCGCTGGGGGGAATCATCATGGCCAGTCCGCCGCTCCCGAGGATCGGCCCAATGCTCATGGGTTTTTGGTAGCCCTGTTTCTCCATCTCCGGGACCAGAGCCGAGCCAAGCATAGCCACACTGGCCAGACTGGTGCCGGTCAGGGTCGAAAAGAGCGTCCCGGCAGCCACCGCCAGCATGCTCAACCTGCCCGGTATCCGTCCCAACCATTTGTCGACGACTTTGACGAGAACCGGGGCGATATCCGAATGAAACATCACCTCGCCCATGAAAAGAAAAAGAGGGATAGGAATAAGAATAAAGGATTTGCACGTGGTGTACATACTCACCACGAGCTGCTCCAAGCCTACGATACCGCCGAAATAAAAATATGTCCCCCCGACACAAATGAGCAGGAAGCAGAAGGCGATAGGCATTCCGGACAACATCAGGACGACAAGGATACTAAAGATGATAAGAAGGACGAATTGCCATTCCACGACGAATAACCCCTTTAGGATTTCACTGATTCCATATCCATCTGCTCTTCTCCCGATTCAATTTCCGTATTCATAAGCAGATTGCATATCCTCCTTAGAAATTCAATCAGGAGGAGAAAGGTGCTGAAGGGTATGATCCCCATTATGGGCCATTTGATGAGCATTAAATAAGTCTCTGTTCTTTCACCCGCCTGATAGAGCTCTGCCACAACCCGTATTCCAAAAAAAGTGATGATCAGACAAACCAGTGCAGCCAGCGAAGAGGTCATCAGAATAAGTAACCTTCGACGCTTCGGGGTTAGTGCTTCAAGAAACATGTCCATGGTTATATGGCTTCCGGCCCGCAACACATAGGCAGCGACGAGAAAGGGCGCCCAGAGCATGATGTATGCTCCGAACTCCGTCACCCAAGTGGTCGGTTTATTGAAGAAATACCGCACGAACACTTCATAACAGACGCTGATAATAAGGAAGATAATGAGAGCCCCGCTCAGGAGGGCGGTTATGTCAAGGATGCGATCGAAAAGATTATTCAGAATGGCGATGGGACGTTTGCGCACTCAGGTCTCCCTTGTGGTCATGCACTTTTTAAATGCAAACGGGGGAGAGTAAAGCACCCCCCCGTTAACATCAAACGTTCACTTATTTGATATAATCAATTGTGAAAAACAAAATCTTTATTCCTGATAACCATACAACGCCTTAAACTTGTTGTAGATCTCCGGTGGATATCTCTTTTTATCAAATTTCCAGCCGGATTTGTTGGCCGTATCCAAAAACCACTTCTCATCCGCCGGGGGTAGTTTAATAAACTGTGCACCGCCGGCCATCGCCTTCTTTTTCATCGCGGCTGTAACCTTGTCAAAGATCGGAGGCCAGGCCCTCTCCTGTTCGAGCTGAACGTCTTCGATGATCTTCTTAAGATTATCAGGCAGGGACTGCCACTTCTTCAGGTTCATGATGGTAACCGTCGTTGACGCATAGAAGGGAGGATCAATCACATAGGGGGCCACTTCATAGTGGCCTGTCATAGCATACAGGTCAAGCCCGTGACCATTACCATCGAGGACACCCCGTTCAACACCCGGGTAGTACTCCTTCAGGGTTGCCCTGACGCCAACGGCCCCCAGGTCATTAAAGAAATCCAAAAATGGCGGGCTGCAACCCAGTTTCAATCCTTTGAAATCTTCCTTTTTTCTTACAGGTTTCCTGGTAACGATCCAAAAATATCCCATATTAATCGGTTGCGTCCATCCAACATAAAAGAGGCCTTTCTTCGCGTATAACTCCCGGAGCCATTCAAGGGCACCCCTTTTTCGCTGTTCCTCCACTGAAATCTGAGCCAGTCTAATCATGTCACCGCCCTCGACAAAACGGCTGAAAAAGCTGCAGGGATTGACCGCCATGTCGACCACACCCTTTGACACGGCCTTGGCCTGGTCAAAGGAGGCAATGACCTCGGGTCCACCACGGTATTTAACGACAAGTTCGCCCTTGGCCCGCTCATTGACTTTGTCGACCCATAGCGGTGCCCACCCCCGGTGGGGCATGGCCATTTTTGGTGTGTAATTCACATAGTCAATAGTGATTGGAGCGGCCATGGCCGGCCGGATCCATGGAACGAGTGCAAAAGCACCGACCAAAATAACTATAAAAAACATATAAGTCTTTTTTTTCATGGAATTACTCCTTTCTCTTTCGATGGTTTATAGTTTGGCGCTGAATTAATAATTACCCTCCTTTCCTTTATCCAGCCCGTAGGGAAAACCTGTTTTATGCCAAGACAATGGCAACCAGCTTAATCAAGTCAATGAATACCAGTGAATAAATATTTCTTCCTCAATTCCGCGTTTCCTTTCGTGTCGAAATGACTTTCGTGGGAATGGTTCGCCTGGCTTATCTATTGTTAAGGTTTCAGAACGATCTTTCC
>JAQYVK010000010.1 GCA_030145585.1 Desulfatiglandales bacterium
ACCCCCTTCTCCAACTAAATTGGAGAAGAACCTCATTTAATTACCCTGCTGTGCTTTTTGCTTAGCATCAGGGCGTATGTCTTTTTCTTTTCTGCCCTTTTATCCCGCTGAAGTTTGCGTGGCTCAGCAGAAAAGAAAAAAATCTCCTCCTTCCGGGGCGTAGGCCCTACGGGCCGGAGGCTGCGAACTCTGCCTGTCCCGCCATAGCCCTGAGCCTGTCGAAGGGCGACGGCGGACGACTCTAGCGAAGCGGGCGGTGAATAAAACACTCTCACTTACCCGCATAGCAAAGCTTGGACCATCAGCTAAGCTGATGGTTTATGGTAATAATTAACACAACCAATTTCCGGAGATCAAGGTAATTCATTATTTTCCATCATTAGTGCCCAAAATAAATACGAGATATCAATGCTGAGTCGAGAAGTTATTGTGTTAGCAATCGTAATCAGTTTGGAATACTGGAATATTGGAATACTGGGATGTTGGAAATAAACTTTTCCATCATTCCATCACCCCATCATTCCATGGTTCATTTTATCAAGCAAATGACTCCAGCCCACCGCACGGGCGTCTTAAGCAAACTCAGTGTCTATTGGGACAAAACTGATTTTCCATATTGACTGATCGTTTTGGAAGGTGTAAGCTGCTGTTAATTCGGAATAAATGGAAAAATTCTCATGGAACCAACCGGTATAGAATCAACCCCCCGAGAGCAAGAACTTGCCAAGTTAAAAGTGATCCCTTTAGGCGGACTGGGAGAAATCGGCCTGAATATGATGGTGCTTGAATATGATCATTATATGTTGGTGGTTGATGCCGGCTTGATGTTCCCTGAAGCATATATGCCCGGTGTGGATCTGGTCATTCCTGATTTCCAGTTCCTGGAGGAACATAAGGATAAGGTCAAATCCATCATCCTTACCCATGGTCACGAGGATCACATCGGGGCCGTGCCTTTTTTCCTGAAAAAATTCAACATCCCTGTCTTTGGTACAAGTTTCACCATTGAATTGGTGAAGGAAAAACTGAGAGAACACGGTCTGCTCGAAGAGGCTATCCTACAGAAAGTCAAACCGGGTGATGTGACCTCTTTCGGCCCCTTTGAGGTGGAATACATCCGTGTAAACCACAGCACGGTGGATGGTGTCGGATTGGCCATTAATACACCGGAGGGAATTCTCATTCACTCAGGCGATTTTAAGGTTGATCAGACCCCGGTGGATGGGCAAGTGACGGATCTTGGCAGGTTTGCCCACTATGGAGAGCGGGGAGTCCTGGCGCTTTTTTCAGATTCTACCAATGCGGAAAAGGAAGGATATACACTCAGTGAGAGTGAGGTCAAAAGGACTCTGAATGGGTTGTTTGAATCATGCAGCGGGAGGCTTATTATTGCCGTATTTGCCTCCAATATCACCCGTGTCCAGCAGATTATAGATCTTGCGGTCAAATACAATCGTAAAGTTCTCTTCAGCGGAAGGAGCATGAGAACAAACATTCGTATAGGTAAAGAGGAAGGTTTCATCCGAATGCCCGCGGACACGGAAATCCAGGAGAGAACGGTCAAACTCTTACAGGATGATCAGATTGTTGTTATCACAACAGGGAGTCAGGGGGAACCCATGTCTTCTCTGACCAGAATGGCTCGAGACAGGCATAAGAGTTTAAAAATTAAAACTGGGGATACCGTCATATTCTCCTCCCGTTTTATACCCGGGAACGAAAAGGCCATCACTTCAATCATAAACAACCTTTATCGTATGGGCGCGGAAGTGGTCTATGAAAAAGTGTCTCACATTCATACATCCGGCCATGCCTACAGGGAAGAACTCAAACTGCTGCTCAATATTGTGAAGCCTAAATATTTTATACCTATACATGGTGAATACCGACACCTCGTAAAACACACCCAACTGGCCCGGGAGACCGGAATGCCGCCGGACTGTCTCCAAGTCGTTGAAAACGGGACCTGCATCTGTTTTGAAAACGGGATGATCAGCCTTGGAGAACAGGTTCATTCCGGAAGGATACTGGTGGATGGGAAAGGCGTAGGGGATGTGGGAGATATGGTCTTGAGAGATCGGCGTAGACTCTCTGGAGATGGGGTGGCCATCGTTCTTTTGGTCGTTGACGAGAAGACCGGGGAGATTCTGTATGGCCCCGAAATCCTTTCTCGGGGATTTGTTTTTGAAGATCAGGTCGGGATTATTCTCGAAGATGCCAAAGAGGTTGTCCTGGAGATCCTGGAGGACATGAGAGGTCCCGATCCTATAGACTGGACACTGGCTGGGTCGGATATAAAAAAAAGGTTGAAACGTTTCTTTTATAAGATTATTGAGAGGAGACCGTTGATTTTACCGATCATCATTCCCGTTTGAAACCGAGTAGAGTCACTGACCACCTTTTAAAATGGGGCCTTTTATCGACTCTGAAAGGATCAAATGTGGGAATACAATGAATTCGAACGACAAAATGCAAAAAACGAAACAATTAATCACGAAACCACGAAATTTCGAAAGCACGAAATAGGTGTTTTTTTTGGACGCAGATTAACAGGCCCGCCCTGGCGCGACTTGACTGTAAATTGCTTGTAGACTCTGTGGCCTCTCAGGACAGAAATCTTGAAACGAGGACGATGTTTTTCTCGGTCTGGGCCAGGGATCCACCAGATATAAGTAACAGCAAGCAGTGACGAAAGTATTGTTTAGCCTATAGGGAGTAGGCCTCAAAAGAATATTGAACTTGTTCATTATTTCTTCAAAGGCCTACTCTCTATGTTCAAGATTCTTAATCTTGAACTCCCGCAACGCGGGAATGTTAAACAATCCTACTGAGTTCTGTCTTCTGTCT
>JAQYVK010000011.1 GCA_030145585.1 Desulfatiglandales bacterium
GGTTTTGCATCTCTCATAACGAAAAACGCCATTCACCATTGTAAATCGAGGGGTATTAATCGGATGAATTTGGGGGCCAGTGCTGCGGGTAGGCCCATCTATGAGAAGATCGGTTTTCAGCCATCCGTCAGTTCGATGCAACTGTTGATTAAATAAAGCTCTTCTTCCAACATTAGTCTTTACAGCATGCTTGAATACAACCAGCTTAAAGATCACCACCCGCTTCGCTCGAGACACGGAGTTCGCAGAGATGAATTTTCTTTCCATCGCTGCTGAGACGGCAGCGATGGAAAGGTAATCAGCAGCTGACACTGCAATTTGAAATTCAATGAGCGATATTTTAGCAAAATACTTATCTCAGGCGGACGATTAAAGACCCGAAGGGTTTTCCTATTTTGCTTTTCGGCGTCTCAGCGAAAAGCAAAAAAATAATAACTCTGTGTCCGCGCCTGCCGCGCCATAGCATTTTGCGAAGGCGGGTGTCTCCGTGGTGAAATAATTCTTTATCAATTTGGACTTGATCCTTTTAAAGAAGGTTTTTAACTATGAATCGACTCATCATGTTCGATATGGACGGCACCCTACTCAGGACCGATGCCGAGGATTCATTATACGTATCGGCAATGGAGGAATGGCTGTCCGTTGAATCCATTGATACAAATTGGGCAATCTATAAACATGTGACGGATGTTGGCGTTGCGGTTGAATTATTTGAACGCCGCCAGGGCCATAAGCCGTCAGAAAAGGAGCTAAACATTGTATCGGAAATCTTTTTTGAAAAATGGAAAAACAAGCTCGAGGTTGATCCAACAGCTTGTTCCCCCATGGCTGGAGTCACTCTTTTCTTGAAAAAGCTTCAAGCCCTTAATAACACGTCTATTGCTATTGCCACAGGGGCTTGGGGAAAAACTGCAAGACTAAAATTAGATCATTGCCATGTGCAACTTTCCGATACTGTCATAGCGACCTGTGACGACGCCTATTCTCGTGAAGAGATCATGGAGATCGCATACGAACGTGCATGTCAAAAAGATGAAATATCCGGTTTTGAAAAAACCGTTTACTTTGGTGATGGTGAGTGGGACGTGGAGGCGGCATTACATCTAGGATTTGATTTCATTGGCATCGACAGTTCAAACCGAAAAGAGGCTCTCATAAAAAGCGGAGCAAGGCATGTTTTTAGTGACTTCAGAGACTATACACAACTCATAGATTTGATTTTTAATAATTAATAACCACATTTGGGTTAGAAATCCTTTCAAAAATCCAAAAATAGTTCGAAGTCAAAGGCGTACAAAATAGAACCGCAGAATATCGCAGGAAACTTCATGATTCGGAATTCCTTGTTCGATATTCGATATTCGTTTTTTAATTCACTCGAATCCTCGACTCCTTGAACCCATTAATTCTTACGATTCAAGTCGGAAGCGGAGATCGGACCATTTGGCATTAATGAGATGAATTTTAGTTTAGAGGTGTCATGCTACTCAACGGATTTAAAAAAGAAATCTTCAGGCCAAAAGTTAATCCTCAATTTGAGTCCCTCCACTGTATTGCCCACCTTGAAAATGACATTCAGGAAGTGATCCCTTACCTAAATGCAGTCCTTGGAGGAACTTCCTTTCAAAAAAGCCCGCCTTCGGTGATGTTTCATGTTAATGGACGGTTGATCGCCGTTCACCCGAAAAAAATTGCCATCAATGCCTTGAGAGATGAAGAAGAGGCGGAAAAAATTCTCCAATGGTTAATGCGTGAAATAAATGAAACTTGGGAAAAGAGACATGACATCGAACCGAGTGAGAGTATCGCTGAGAAACCAAAGCTGATGGAAGTCCTGAAGCTATTGCCAAAGACCAACTGTGGAGAATGTGGTCAACCAACCTGTATGGTTTTTTCATCGATGGTTGTTCAAGGGTTAAAAGCGCCGGAACAATGCCCTCCACTGGGTGATGAGAATCGGCAAAGTTTAAAAGAATATTTAAGCCAATTCACATTTATCGATATATAAAAATCATTTCAAAGTAAAGCCTCCCCTCGCTCCCGCACGGGGCATCTCGTTCAAACACCAAACCCTCTCCTCCCCCTTGATGGGGGAGGATTAAGGTGGGGGTGATATGTATTTTTTCCATCCTCCCGCCCTCCTTGGCGGAGCATTCTGGCAAAAAAAAATGGTTCAAGGTCGAAGACGCCGCAATGATAGCCGTCTAGCTGAAAGAGACTTTCAGCCGGACGGCCGAACAGCAGTCGCTTAGGTGTTGTGGCACGTAAGGATAAGCAAGAGAATCAATGGGTGGGGTCTTTGTGATTTTCAAGATGTGACCGTTCATTGATGACCTCCGCCCGAAGGTTTTCTCCATCTTTGATAAGGACATTGAACGCAGCAGTCCCTTGGCGTAGTGTCCGAAATTGATCCAGGTGGGTCTTAGTGGCGTAACTCAAAATGGTCATATTTACAAAATTGTGACTGGAAAACAAAAGGGTGCTCCCCGGAGGATGAGATTCAGTAAGACGATCCACTGCATCGATAGCCCTTGCCTGGACCTCAATGAGGCTTTCGCCACCCGGCATCCTGATCTTTGACGGTGTTGCCTGCCAAGTCTTCCGCAAATCGGGGTATTGTTCCGCCCACTTCTGAGCCTCCATCCCGTCGAAGTCCCCTAAATCCATTTCGATCAGGCCTTTTTCCTCGAAAATGGGGGCTGAAGGGTGGAATGCCGTTATAGCAAGGGCGGTTTCCATGGCTCGAGTGAGCGGGCTCGAATATGCGGCCGCGAAGGATTCGTTTTTCAAAGCCAAAGCCAAGGCATGGGCTTGCTCTTTACCTGTCTGGTTGAGAGGTAAATCGCTCCGCCCTTGAAATCGATGAATCCGGTTCCATTCGGTCTCGCCGTGGCGAACCAACAATATACGAATTGTCACACAGAGACTCCTAAGCTGAACTTAAAACAATAACTACTCCCACTTAACCTCAGTATTTCAAAAGACTTCAAGGTGGATTGAATTACGAGGTTCTCGACCTCTATGTATCATAATCACTGTGAAATCAATACGATTTAATAACCTAGGGTTCAATATCCCGCCGTTTGCCGCAAGCCGTCATTCCGGCGAATGCCGGAATCCAGAAACTAAAACTGGATGCCTAGGCTTACTAATTTTCGGGGCAGGCTTATCAGGCTGGCATGACATTCAATACGCCGCTTCTATGTGGTAGGGTGGCTTATTATGTGCCTTTTTTTTGGTGGAATATTTATATTGACTTATTATTACAATGATATATAATTAATTATCATTGTGATGATAATAATAAAATAATCATTAAGATAAAATGAATAATCCAAAAAGTAGCCTGGTAAAAGATTTTTTCCCAATTTGGTATTCCTGGTACCAAAAATTAGAAATCCCCGAGCCACAACGCGCTGGAAAACCAAGGAATGCTGTTCTTCCGATAGGAGGTAAAAAATATCGAGCCGCTGCCATGATGCTCCTTTTCCCTCGCGGATTGCAAAACGCCGACAAGATCGCCAAAGAAGTCGGCAGTTCCGGCGGTACATTAAGGAATTGGATGATTGAAAGCCGCTTTAAAAAATTGGTCAGAGACCTTGAAGATCAATTTACCACTCACATTCTTGAACATAGCGGTGACGAAAGATTTTATATTAAGCTCTGTACATCACATGATGAAATAGGATCCTGGAGTGACAGAATACTAGGGACCTTGATTTTTAACATCGACAATGAGGTCGGGGTAGGGGGTTCATTAAATCTCACCTTTAGCGAGCGTCTTTTGAAGGCTCAAGGGTTCAAACAATCCGATAAGACAGATAACCTTAATGGCACTGAGATCCCAAAAATTAAAATCCCAAAACCATCAAAACCGATTTCACAAGAAATGTGGAAGGATATTAGCAACGCGGCATTAGAGTCCTATCAAACATGGCCAAGGAGTAAAAGGGGACCAAAACCACAAAAGATCAAGGAGCAAGAAAGAACAACCTTATATCGGTTCGCTATGACTTTAAACGATCATTTGAAACAAATGGATCAGGCATTACAGAGCAAGAAAAGCAAGCTTGAGCTTAACGCCATGATGAAAACCGCCCACCTCATCCTTTACAACATGATAGAAGAACTGAAAGATTAAGAAGATGGTAAAAAAAAGGATATCAATTATTCTTTGCCCTCTTATTATCTTGGGCTAATATCAAAATAGAGAGCCCCACCGAAAAATGGTATTTTTTTTCCGGTTAGAGATTAATCATGAAAGTGAGGTTAATTCTTTCTCATATTTCTTTACCCACCCCTCAGCACCGCATTTTTTAAGTATCTCTATTGCCTTGTTCAGATTTTCTTTAGCTTTTGAATTATCTCCTCTTCGTTTATTAAGTTCAGCATAAAGCACATAATCCCTTCCTAAGTTCCACATCATTTCTGTTTGTTTATCAGTTTCTATAGCTTTGCCTATCCAATCTTCCACCTGTGGTAAATAGCTACTTCCAGAAGATAGCAAAATTTCCCCGATAAGATTTGAGATCAAGCCGTCATGAATTGTTAATTTATTATAATTTTCATATTGAAATAGCATTGTTAGATCGATATCCTTTTTATCGCTTAATACATTTGCCCTTACAATGGCAATTTTATTTAAATTAACAAACGAAGGAAGAATATTTGCGGATGTAAATAAAGATATTGACTTATTATGACAATCTATACAGCTTTTATAATCTCCAGACTCATATATAATATAGCCTAAACACATTTGCGCCAGAGCATGCCATGAAAAAATATTGGTTTTCTCAAAATAATCCATCGCTCTTAAAAGATATGTTTCCGCCTCCTCTAAAAATCCTTTATGATAACAAGACCAACCATGGCAAATATATGCAATAGACTGTGAAAATATATCGCCACTTTTTTCACCAAACTGAATAGCCTCATGACTTGTTTGATAAGCCAGATTAATCTTACCCTGCCAATTATATACAAATAAGCTTATGTTACTTTTGCCCATTGAGATACCCCAAAGTGAGTTTGAGCGAATACTAAGTTCCAATGCCTTTTCAAAATAATAAAGGGATTTCTCAAAATCCAAACTACATGCAACCGCAAAGGCGAGCCAAATTCTTCCGATTACTAAAGATGGGATATCATTTAATTCTTTTGATATTGTTATAGCCTGTTCCAAATAATTAACAGCAGTCGATAAATCTTCCTTAATAAAATAACTATAGCTACCAATTATAGTGTAAATTTTTGGAAGAGGTTTTTTATAATCAAGCTCTTTGGCCAAATCTACTACCGATTCCACCTCTTTCATGGCTTGATCAATCAGAATCATCTGAGCGTAATACAAGCCGAGGGTTGTCTTTGTATCTATAATTTTTTTCTGTACATCTTCTATCTGGGGTAACCTTTCAAGACAAGTTACAGCTTTTTCACTATATTCAACCGCATCCTTTAATGAACCTGCTTTGTCAGCTTTTCTTCTTGCAAATCTTAAATACTCAGCTCCCTTCTCATAATTCTTACTTTTAATATAATGTTCGGCTAATACACCATAATGCTCATCTATGTTGTCTTCATAAATCTTTTCAATGGCATTGCCTATCTCTCCATGAAGCCTTTCCTTCCTTCTGGACAATATCGAATCATAAACCACCTCACGTGTCAGAGCGTGCTTGAAGATATAAATCGACTGTGGGAATATGCCTCTCTCATACAGAAGTTCTGTATCTTTTAAAATAGAGAGATGTGACAGCAATTGTTTTTCCGGAAGCTCAGTAACTGTTTGGATCAAGGGGTAGCTGAACTCCCTTTCTATGACAGATCCAATCTGAAGTACTTCTTTTGCAGCCTCAGATAAGGAATCAACCCTCGCCATCATAACATCTTGAATAGTCGATGGGATCGACAGCTCCTCGATATCTTTTACCAGATGGTATCGATTGTCTTTTCTCTCGATGACATTTAAATCTTTACATGATTTAAGAAACTCTTCGATGAAGAAAGGGACTCCTTCAGTCTTCTCCAGGATCAGGTTTTCAAAATCATTCTCCAACTCCCCAGTGCCCAAAAGGTGCGTCACCATTGCAATACTTTCCCTATCGGATAGACGATTCAAATTTACCTGGTTATGGTAAAACCGTCCGCCCCAGGTTTGCACGAACTCAGGACGGTAGATGAATATCAAAAGAATCCTTGCACCTGATAGGATCTCCAGAAGGTACTTCAGGGCATCCTCGGAACTCTTATCCATCCAATGGAGGTCCTCAATGGCCAAGATAAGAGGCTGAAACTCCGAACCTCTGATGGTAAGTCGTACTATTGTGTCGATCATTCGGTCTTTCCTTCCTTCAGGACTCATGGATATTTGATCGATACCACTTTCTTTGACCGATAGTAACTCTAGGAGATAAGGGAGAGTTGATGCTTCGTCTACACCTAAATACCTGAGACTGCTTTTTACTTTATCCCTAATTTCGTAATCTGTATCATTCTCCCTAATATCAAAATTGGACTTGAAGAGGTCTATGATTGGATGATAAGCCACACCTCGGCTGTAAGAAAGGCACTTACCCTCTATAAATGTTATCTCCTCATTCTCTACTGCCTTTCTGAATTCATATAACAGCCTAGATTTACCCACGCCCGCTTCACCAATGATGGAAAATGCTTGGCCCCTGCCTGCCTTGACCCGCTCATAACCATCAAGTAGTAATTCAAGTTCTCTTTCCCTTCCAACAAAGGGCGTTAACCCTCGCTCAGCACTTACATCAAACCTTGTCCTTCGAGTGCTCGGTCCAATCACGCGGTAAGCTTTTACAAGTCCTTTCTTTCCCTTAACTTCTCTTTCACCTAAAGCCTCGAATCTGAAGAGCCCCTCAGTCAACTTAAATGTTGCTTCCGTCACATAGGTGGCCCCAGGTTCTGCCATATCTTCCATCCTAGATGAGAGGTTGACGGTATCACCCACGACCTTAAACTCTACCCGAAGGTCATTACCGAGTGTCCCAACAACCACGGAACCGGTGTGAATTCCTATCCGCATTTTAAGATTTGATATACCTTTTTTTTCTTGTTTGATCTTGTTGCTAAACCTAACCATCTCCCTATGGATGGAGTAAGCTGAACGTATTGCCCTCTGAGGAGCATCTTCCAACGCCCTGGGAGCTCCAAAAAGGGCCATAATACCATCGCCGGTCATCTCGTTGACCGTACCTTCGAATTCGAGGACTTTGTGGATCAAAATCTCGTAGACCTGGTCCATTATGGAGTAGGCTTCTTCCGAACCCAGTTTTTCCACAAGAGAAGTAAATCCCTCCATGTCCACGAACATTACTGTGACCTGTTTGCGTTCACCTTCAATCTTTCCTCTTTGAGATATGATTCTTTCAGTAAGTCCTCCAGGAAGATATTTTTGGATTCTTTCTATTTTTTCATCAAAGGAGAGTTCTTTAGTAGAGGATTCTTTAGGCTGACCTAGGCCATAAGCACACTCATTACAAAATTTAGCATCATTTGGGTTCTCATGTTGGCACTTTGGGCATTTCATTTCTTTGACCCCCAAATTGTCTTGAATTGGAACCAAAGAGGTGTGGATTTACCAGAAACATAAAAGCCTCTTAAAGGACACAAAATCCCTTAGAGGCTGGATAGGGGTACCTTCTTGAAAGCTCTTTTCATAACTTCCTCCAGAAGGTTAAAGGTTGGCAGTGAGATTTATGATATATATTTCCTATTTAGTAAAGTTAGAAAAGATTTGTCAATGAATTCTTATTCTATTGCATTTCAGGGGTTAATTTCTGAAAATAATCGGCCGGTTAGAGAACCTTGAGATTGCTGTAAGTCCTGAGCAACGTCGAAGGGGCAAAGGGTCCCCGTATTCGATCGGGCACCTTGATAGAATACAGCTGGTATATACAACTTTTTTGGGTCATTCAATTGGTTGGGTTACTAGCCACATACTAAAATCTCGTAAAAGTTTAGTATAAATCTGAGACTGTCGAAAAAGACGGATTGAGGCTCTTGTCTGTCAGGTAACGCCGATATATCTTCTGTAAATGACACCATCTACTTGAGTCTTTTTTACCTGGAGCTTCAATATTTTTCCCTCAGGACAGATGTACTCATCGGTTGTTTTATTATGTCGAAAATCTTCCAGTGTAAATCTCTTCTTTTTTGGCCTGTGTTGTCCTTTCGTCTTAAGTCTTGGGTCCCTCTTGCGAAAATCCTTGTCAGGTATGTAAGCATCAAGTTTCTCTTCATCACACTTTTTCAAATTGGTTGGACTGTGATAAAGGCTGTCTGCGGTCAATATCTTTCCCTCAAAGTAATTTTCACTTTGTCCAATCGCCTCCATGTTCTCCTTCGCCCCATCAAGCATAGGGGGAACATGATAATGGTCCTGTCCGTCTCCAAAGGCTTCACCATGAACAATAACCCGATTCGTGGAATCAACCATCGCTTGCCCATTGTATTTTTGAATCGTCCCGTGGGATGTAACCATTGTGGCTGATTTGTTATCCGTAATGTTGCTCTTGATCTCTCGGCCCTGCTTGCCTATCAATACATACCAGGTTATTGCTCCCAGTACCAGAAGAAGCTCCGACCTGTGGTCGGAGTTCTTCACTAGGGTTCAATCCAATCAGTCAGCTTCTCTGCCTTGGCCCCTTCAAGGCATCGGGTCAAAAAGATCTCAGTTTGACCCTGTCTGGAATTGACATTTTTAGGATCAAAGCGCCCGAAATTTACTTGCCCCAAAATTCCCTTGAAGTCGCGAAGCCCTTCCATGGCACTCACAAATCGTTCTCTCGTAAGATTCCGGCCGGTCCTCTTGAGACCTTCCACCAAGGGTTCCACGAATCCGAAACCAGCATAAAGGAAGACACCCCACCTCTCTCCCTTTGCGGCGTACATGTCAAAGGCTTTCTTGTACTTCAACATTAGAGGCGACTGGGAGTCAGGAAGTTCACTAACGTTGCCCACGATCACACCCTTCCACAGCCCTTTACTGATTTTGTACATGAAGGGGAAGTCAGAAAGGGTACTTGAGCTCATCCATTGAGGGGCGAATTTCATAGCAGCCCCCGTCCCGATAATTCGAATGCCATGGATCGGACCACACCACAGGATGACCGCGTCCGCCTGGGATTTTCGCAACTGCATCAGGTGGGGTTTCATGTCTGTGTCGGTCAATTCAACGGGCACTTTCGCCACCAATTCTAATCCAAGTTTGGCCAACGCCGCTTCAGCACCGGATACCCCGTTCTTGCCGTAATCGTCATTCTGGTAGGCCATGGCGATCCGATTTTTGCCAAGGGTTTGTACAGCATATTGGCTAAGGACTTTTGCCTCATTATAATACCGGGGGTAGACGGCGAAGAGGTACTTTTGGGGGGGGGAGATCCAGTGGAGAGATCCGGCGAGCGGACCGACCCATGGGATCTTACGCTCCATGAGATAGTCTTTGACTGCCAAGCCGGGTGCAGTGCCCGCCCCGCCTGCCCAAGCAAACATGCCGATCTTTTCCTGAAGCTCTTTGACGCCCGCCTTTGTCTTGGCAGGATTGTAGGCATCATCGAACATGTGGTAAGCGATTTTCCGTCCGTGTATACCGCCTTCATCGTTGATCATCTTGAAGTAAATGCCCGTGCCGCGAGCCGGACTCCCCCAGGGTGCTGCCGGACCTGTCTGGGGACCCCACTGGCCAATATGAATCGTCTTATCCGTGACGCCCTCCTCTGCCATAGCCACAGACCCAAATCCCAGAACCATCATAAAAAACACCACAAACACCCAAATTCCTCTCTTTCCCATGACGCTCTCCTATCTTAAAAGTGATAAGGTTAAAGGTTGGCGGTGAGATTTATGATATATATTACCTATTTAGTAAAGTTTGAAGGTTTTCGTCAAGGAATTCTCATCCTTTAGTATTTCTGGGGTTAATTCTTAGAAAAATCGGCTGGTTCAAGATCATTGAGATTGCTGTAAGTCCTGAGCAACGTCGAAGGGGCAAAGGGTTACCCGGATTCGATCGGGCACCTTATAGGATACATTTGGTATACGTAACTTCCTTGGGTCTATCAATTTATTAGGTTTCTTGCCATATACTAATATTTCATAAAAGTTTAGTATTGGAACAGTAACCTTAAATATTCACCCTCCCTTTTATGGTTCGATCTGAAGATTATCTAATCGGAACTTTTGTTGTTTAAAAATTGAATATAGAAATTGGCGGCAGGGCCGGGATGACCCTGCCTTTCAGTGGAAATTTTCATCTGCGTAATTGCATTGCCCTGTTCTACTGTTGCATTGCTTTTACTGTAGCAAGTACGTCATCTATAGAAATCATTGGTTCGACCTTATACTTAATTCGGGGAAGGGTCTTCTGTAATAGACCGAATAATTCTTTTTCATCTCCCTCGAAGACCATGAATCCACGGGCACCAGCTGCACTCACGCCCCACATCTTAATTACACCACTGTTGATGTCTTCTTTTATCCCTTCTAACCAAGAGATTCTACCTTTTTGAGCTTCATCCGGGTCTGCTGTGAATTCCCCTGCTACTATTGGCCAATTTGCTTCCCAACGAATCAATGAAATCATTTTAACACCTCCCATGAGTATAGAAATTATGATGGATATGTAAGGAATTTCTTGGCAGGGCCAAGTGAGTGACCCTGCCTTTGTTCACCTCTGGTGTCTATTTAGGTGGCAACTCAAAGGTTACC
>JAQYVK010000012.1 GCA_030145585.1 Desulfatiglandales bacterium
AGTCGTCGGTACTGCACAACCCTTAGGGGTTCATATGCATTATGGCGGAGGCCTATTTGGATTTATTGCCAGCCGGGATGAGGAGAAATATGTTGCTGAATATCCTAACTGGCTCGTCAGTTTAGCAAGAACCATAAAAGAGGGTGAATACGGCTTCGGGCTCACCAAATTCGAGAGGACCTCTTATATAGGAAGGGATAAGGCCAAAGACTTTCTGGGGACAGGCGCAGGCCTATGGACCATAGCGGGGGCCGTCTATATGTCGCTGATGGGGCCTAAGGGTTTTTATGACATAGGGGAGACGATTATACAACGCGCCCGTTATGCAATCGATGCCATCTCAAGGTTGGAAGGGGTTAAAGTGCTTTTTCCGGACAATGCCTTCAAAGAATTCGTTGTGAATTTTGATGGGACGGGGAAATCGGTAGAAAACCTGAATAAGGACCTGTTGGAATTCAAGATTTTTGGTGGCATAGACCTGTCAGGGGACTTTCCCGAGTTGGGAAACAGTGCCCTTTACTGCGTTACCGAAATTCACAGCAAAGAAGACCTTGATACGCTTGTCGCATCATTGAAGGAGGTTATCGCCAAATGAAAGACCTGCCGAAGGTAAGAGAGTTCCATTCGCCGGTTTGGAATGAGCCGATCATCATGGAGATGGGACGAAAAGGAGAGCGAGGGATCCTTATTCCGGAAACAGAAGAAGAGATTAAAGCGACTGTAGGAGAGGCCGAATCTTACATCCCCGAAAAGATGAGAAGAAAGGATATGCCAAAGCTCCCCGAAGTGGGGCAACCTCAAGTTTTGAGGCATTTTTTACACCTCTCCCAGATGTGTCTAGGTATGGAGACGAACATCGACGCCGAAGGGACCGCCACCATGAAATACAGTCCAAAGGTGAACGAGGCCCTTGTGCGTTCACCCGAAGCGGCTGATATTCATCCCCTTCAAGATGAAGATTCGGTTCAGGGGATCCTTGAGATTATTTATAAACTGGATCTTTTCCTGAGAGAGATATCCGGGTTGGACCAGTTCACTTTTCAGCCCCCTGGTGGATCGATGGCGACCTTTACAAATGCAAATGTCCTCAGGGCTTATCACGCTGAGAAGGGCGAAGCCGAGCAAAGGGATGAGGTTATTACGACTATTTTTTCCCACCCTTGTAACGCTGCAACGTCGGCGACAGCAGGCTTCAAGGTCATCACATTGATGCCCGCCAAAGACGGATATCCGGATTTTGATGCCCTCAAGGCTGCCATATCCGAACGTACGGCCGGGCTGATGATAACGAATCCGGAGGATACCGGCATCTACAATCCCCGAATCAAAGAGTTTACGGATGTGGTTCATGAAGCAGGCGGACTTTGTTTCTATGACCAGGCCAACGCCAATGGTATTTTAGGGATAACAAGAGCAAAGGAGGCGGGTTTTGATGCGTGTCATTTTAATCTCCACAAGACCTTCTCATCACCCCATGGAAGTTTTGGACCCGGTTGCGCGGCATATGGTGTCAGGCAACATCTTGCCAAGTATTTGCCCAAACCGGTCGTCACAAAGCATGGGGATAAATATCATCTGGACGAGGACAGGCCGGATAGTATCGGCAAGGTCAGGGAATTCCATGGGAATATTCCGGCCGTTTCCAGGGCCTATTCATGGATCATGAGTTTGGGCGCAGAGGGCCTGCTCGAGGTGGCCCGCACCTCGGTTCTAAATAATAATTACCTGACTAAAATGCTTGAAAAAATTAAGGGGACAACCAGATACTATGCGCCGGGTAGATACCGATTGGAACAGGAGAGGTGGAGTTGGGAAAAGCTAACCGATGACACAGGAGTTGGGACCAAGGATATTCAAAGGAGAATGGTTGACTATGGCCTGCAGTCTTTCTTTATGAGCCATCACCCATGGATCGTTCCGGAACCGTTTACACCGGAATTCTGTGAATCCTATTCAATAGATGATATGGAATACTGGTGTGCTGTCCTGCAAAAAATCTCAGATGAAGCCTATTCTGATCCGGACCTTGTCAAATCTTCTCCCCATCGGTCGCCCATACACCTGGTAAAATATGAAGATACGGATAACCCGGACACATGGGCCATAACGTGGAGGGCTTATCTCAAGAAAAGAGGTAAATGAAAGCGAAAAAAAAGCTTGGGCTCATTGTCAACCCTATCGCCGGCATGGGAGGAAGGGTTGGGCTCAAAGGGAGTGACGGTCTGGAAATTCTTGAAAGAGCAAAAGAATTAGGTGCCCGACCGGAATCACCCAAGCGAACGATCGATGCGCTCAAAAGGCTCACGCATATTAGGGAAGATATCGAGCTCGTTACATATCCCTATGACATGGGCGAAAATGAGGCCATGGCATGTAACCTTTCGCCTACGGTCATCGGCAAGATTAAAAAAGGGAAGACCAGCGATCAGGACACCAGGAAGGCCGCAGAAGAAATGCTTCGAGGCGAGGTAGATCTCCTCCTCTTTACCGGAGGGGACGGTACGGCAAGAGACATTTATAGCGTCAT
>JAQYVK010000013.1 GCA_030145585.1 Desulfatiglandales bacterium
ATTCTTCCAGGGGCGAGGCACCCACCCTTTGTGTGGGTGAGTCAGAGGTCACGAGGGCCGGGTGTGCCTTTTCTATGGTTAGAAGTTCATCAAAGAGCCGGTCGTATTCAGCGTCGGAGATCTCCGGATCATCCAGGACATGGTATAGGTGATTGTGGTGGTTTATTTGCCCCCTTAATTCTTGGACTTTTTTGATAATTTTTGAATCAGGTTTGGTCATGGGATAACGGCATGGACCTCTTTATTGAGTTGGATTTTCGTGATGGACTTAGACATCCCTGGTTACTCTTAAGTGAGGCTCCTCCCGCAGAGCGGAAGGCCTCTGGAAGACCCCTCGATGGGGCCAGAAAACAATACGATTACCAAGATTACTAATCTATATCAAGGACGCCGCTGTTAAAACGAAAATAATAGGAACGTCGAACATCCAACGTCCAACGTCGAATTTTGAATAAGGCATGCTATTTTTTTTTAAAATGGCCGAGCGACACGCGGCGCAAGCGCCTGCGCTGCGCGAGCGAGTTCATCATTCGATGTTCAATGTTCGATGTTGGACGTTCAAAAAGTGCTTTAATCTGCCGCAAACGAGTATTTTTTTCTCGCCGGAACGGGTGAACCTTTCCGGGTCCACCGCTAGAAGCGGTGGGTTTAGATCAAACTAATTCACTGCCTCGGAAAATCAACAACTCAGTCTAAATTTGAGGATTTCTATGGGGACTATTAAAATTCCGCGGATTGGAATGCTGGAAGAATGGAATATTGGAATGTTGGTTTTTTCTAAATTCGTTTCTTTTTCTAATCATTAACTTGATGACTTTTCATATTAAGAAAAACAACCATCATAACCATTTTTCCAGACCCCATTGTTCCAGCGTTCCAGTATTCCACTTTCCAACTGGGAACGAAGCGGACTTATTCAATTTATTTTATTTTATCGGAATTGAGTAATGTTTAGCAAATGAGGGGATGACATGTCAAGCAATTTGGCTGATGACAACAGGTCTCGGAAATAACTTATAACCTGAATATGAATTGTGCTGTTGCTCCATGATGATTAACTTAATCTATGAATAACAATTGATTTATTAGCGTGTTAGTCTGGGATTTTACAAAAACTGACCCATCAACCTGGGGACAGGAGGTGTGATCATGGGAACGATCTATATGGATAACAATGCAACAACTCGCGTCTCTCAAGATGTTCTTGATGCGATGCAGCCGTTCCATCATGTCCTCTATGGGAATCCCTCCAGTATTCACACATTTGGTTCTCAGGTGGCGGAAAAGATAGAGGTAGCGCGGGAACAAGTCGCCGCCCTTCTAGGGGTCCACTCGAAAGAAATCCTGTTTTCGAGCGGAGGCACGGAAAGTGACAACACAGCGATCCGATCGGCCCTCGAGATATCGCCTGAGAAGCGTCATATTGTCACCAGCACGGTAGAACATCCGGCCATCAGGTCTCTGTATCGTTATTTTTCCAAACGGGGCTATCGGGTGACTGAGGTTCCTGTGAATGGTGGGGGGGAACTGGACATGACCTATTATAAGGAGAGTCTGACTTCTGATACAGCCGTCGTCAGCCTCATGTGGGCCAATAATGAGACCGGGGTCCTCTTTCCGGTGGAAAAAGCGGCCCTGCTGGCTCACGAAAGAGGGATTCCATTTCACACGGATGCGGTTCAGGCTGTTGGAAAAATCCCCATTGATTTGAAAAACAGCCCGGTGGACATGCTGTCCTTATCCGGTCACAAGCTTCATGGCCCGAAGGGTGTGGGTGTCCTTTTTATCCGCAGAGGGACGCGATTCAGGCCGACCACCCTTGGGGGCCACCAGGAAATGGGTCGTCGCGCAGGCACGGAGAACACACCTGCCATCATTGGATTTGGCAAAGCCTGTGAACTGGCTTCTCAGGAGATGGATAAGAAAAACTCCCGGATCAAACAACTCCGGGACAAACTGGAAAGAGGAATCCTGGCCACGGTTCCGAACACCCGGATAAACGGTGGAAATTCCCCTCGCCTTCCCAACACGACCAATATCTCCTTTGAATATGTTGAGGGGGAGGGTATTCTTCTTCTTTTAGACGAATTAGGTATCTGTGCCTCCTCCGGTTCGGCCTGCACATCGGGAAGTTTGGAACCGTCCCATGTGCTTCTAGCCATGGGTGTACCGGCCGCGACGGCTCAGGGCGCCGTCCGGTTTAGCCTGAGCAAGTATAACAATAAAGAGGACATTGATTATGTTATTGAGAAAATTCCGGGGATTATCCTAAAACTTCGTGACATGTCGCCTTTGTGGCCTTACGGGGGGGAAAATATCTCGCGTGCGGCTTAGCTGCTTTCCCATTGGAAAGTGGTAGGATTCATTAATATGGATCATCTCCGATTTAATTGAAGGAAAAATGTGGAGTTCATTTTCAAAAAGGTTGCTCAGATTAGAAGGATTCAAGGGGTCGAGGGGTCAAGGATTCGAGTGAAATACTATAGAATTACAGGCAGTTAAAATATTTATAGGAAACTTATTAATCCTGTTTGGATTCTTACAGGATAGCTGGAAAAGTCATAAAACAAGATCGATAAACTATTGTATTACTATTAAGGATAAGGGATGTTTAAAGCAATGATAGAATCGTTGCAAAACAGACCCTTGAATCCTTGAACCCTTGTATCCTCGAATCCTCTTCTCCAACTAATTGGGAGAAGAATCATAAATATAGCTCCTTGTCAAAAACTCAACACCGGCCTCAGAGCCACGAACGTTTGGCGACCTATTTAAGGTTTGGGGTAATTAATTGAAAACACTTTGGAATTGGACTGTTTTCATTTTCTCTAATTTAGGCATCATTTTTGCATAATTATATGTCAAATGATGGTAAATATTTAAACATATCAGTTTTTATTTAATAATTATTTGTACTTAAAGGGAATGGGACCCTGTATCGTTGGGATGAAACAACCCTGCTCCTATTGCACTGCGACTTCACAGAACGGAAAAATTCACGATGACCATGAAATTCGTCCTCCCGGTGCAGATTTTTAGTGATAATCTGAATTTAGGAGATGTTGTGTGTCACTTTGAAACCATGTTTGAAGACGTCCAAACAGACGACGCTGGGGAAGAGAAGCGTAAGGGGCGGAAAAACAATGTGGTGCCATTAAAGCCTGTCAACCGGTTGCTGCCTATTTGTTCCAATTGTAACAAGATAAGGGACGATAGGGGATACTGGAAGCAGATAGAAGGATCCATTTTGGACAGGCATGACAGGGATTTCACCCATGGCATCTGCCCCCAATGTGCAAAAAAACTTTACCCTGAGTACTACGGAAAGAAAAAGTAGCCCGGGGTACACCCCAGACGAAAGCGCCAGAATGATTAAATGGCGGACGGTTCCTCTCACCCATTTTTTAATCTTTTCTTTAAAACTTCCTCAATGACAACTATCTTTCCTAAGTGAGTCTCTTTCCGTAGAGCAGGAGGCTTCAGGTTACCCCTCGAAGTGGGTTCCTGAAAAGATTTGCGGTTCAAATACGAATGTCGAAACTCGAAATCCGAAACAAATTCGGATGCTTTAAATTCGAATGACCAAAACAAAATGATTATGAGTATTTCTTTTCATAGGGTTGCTCATGGGTATACTTTTGAAACATCCCTTATTTTGAACATTGGGAATTTGGATTTTGGATTTGTTTCGTATTTCGAATTTCGTGCTTCGAAATTATTATGTATTTTCTCCCCGGATCGGTAGAACCCATCCGGTTCCACGCCAGAGGTGATGGGTTTAATCATAACTAATGTGGTTCAGAATCTTTGTTGCGTCCTCGAAAATGAGATCGGCCTCTGCCTCTTCAAATTGGTGACGGGTCGTCTTCCCTGTGAGGACCCCAGCGGTTTTCATCTCCATTCGCTTTCCCGCTTTGATGTCCAATATGTGGTCACCAACCATGAGACAATTCGATGGCTTTTCGACGGCCAGTTTTCCAAGAACCTCTGCCAGATGATCCGGGTGCGGTTTCACCTGTTTGACATCATCGCGTGGAATGAAAACATCACAATACTGTTCAATGTGAGGAAAAACAATCTCTACGGCCGCTTTACAGTTTCTGGTGATAATGCCGACCTTGAATCCCTGTTCCTTCAATCGCTTTAAGGTGTCCATGGTGCCGGGGATCATATCCCCTTCCTCAGCAGCCCTGATTTCATGTTCCCTGACAAGCTCATGAGCTTCTTGATAGAATGACGTGCCTGCCGAGGGATCCATCCAAGAAATCAATGCTGCCCCTTGGTTGATCATTTCTAGGATATATAAGCCTTTAAGCTTATCCAATTCAACACCGTGCACGAGCAGACGCCTCTCCACTTCTCGACGCATAGCTTCAAAATCGATATTTAAAAGGACCAAAGTTCCATCATAATCAAAAATCACTGCTTCCAGTTTCATGCGCGCTCCCCCAAATTCCCGTAACGATGATAGTCGTGGCTGATGCTCTGTTCACGAAAATACTGCAAGAGTTCGATTCGTCCCTCCATCATGACTTCTGTCCGTGAAATATAGAGTCCATTTTTTGCTGCCTCTCGAAGAAGGTCGTATGAAACCCTATCCGGTGCACCGTATCGGATACGACCTGCTTTCGTCATCCTCTTTATGAGGTCTTTGTCTGATTCAAAGATCACCGGCACATCTCCTAAGAGTTTTTTCCCTTCTCGGCCAAAGAGAAATGCGGTGATCCCATTCTCCAGTTTGAGAGGAATACTGACCTCAAGCCGACACCCGGATATGAGTGTTGCGGCTAGTCGTGCCAGGACGTCGAAGAGCTCATCTTCATGGTGAAGACGGACCACAATCTCCTCTACAGGCAAGTACCGCACCATGTTGTCTTGACCTCTGAGATGGAAATAATCCTTTTCTCGAGAAAAGTCTTGTTCTTCGTGATAGAGATAGCTTCTTATCGCATGGACGGTCTTGTTGAGATCAATACTAATTTCCGGGAGCTCGCCCCAAGCCAGTTTCTGCTGCCATTCCTGGGCCAGTCTCCATAAAACATGATCCTTCTCTATCGAACTGGTGGGAGGAGGTGCCGTTTCCTTGTAATTCATAAACTGCGCCACGTAATTGGGGCCGCCCGCCTTTATTCCCGCTCCTAGCGCAGATTTTCCCATGCCCCCGAAAGGTTGACGCAGGACGATGGCCCCTGTGGTCACACGGTTTATATAAAGATTCCCCGCCTTGATTCGTTCCTTCCAGTGCAACTGTTCCCTATCATCGAGACTCTCCAGGCCTGATGTCAGCCCATAACCTGTTTGGTTGACCAGGTCAATGGCTCGATCCAGATCATCAGCACACATGACGCCCAGGAGAGGACCGAAGAATTCTGTCATATGCGTATAACTGTCGGGTTGTACCCCCCACTTGATCCCCGCAGTCCAAACATGAGGGTTATCCAGGATGTTTCTAGGTTTGAGGGCCCACGACTCGCCAGGTTCCAGCCGGGTCAGGGCCCTTTTTAGGGGTTCGTCCGGAGGTTGAATCAGGGGGCCCATCCTGTTTCGAAAGTTCCATGCCATACCCACCCGGTAGCTTTTGGCCGCATCAATCAGATGTCTTTTAAATTTTTCATCCTCGTACACCTCTTTTTCAAGAATGAGAAGAGAGGTCGCCGAGCATTTTTGGCCGCAGTTTGAAAATGCTGAATGAATGACATGACTAATGGCTTGATCCCTATCGGACATGGCGGTCACGATGGTGGCATTTTTCCCTCCCGTCTCGGCGGCTAAAAACAGGTCAGGCCTCTCCCTAAGGATACCCAGACCCGTGTCTGTACCCCCTGTCATAATGACAAAATCCACATCCGGATGATTGGTCAGTTTTGAGCCGGTTTTTGAGCCGACACTGGGCAGAAATTGTAAAACATTTTTTGAAATCCCAGCATCCCAAAAGCATTGACACAACCGCCAGCCCACGAGGATCGCAGATGAGGCCGGCTTAAAGATAACCCTATTTCCCGTTGCCAGGGATGCAACAATGCCGCCACAAGGAATAGTAATGGGAAAGTTCCAGGGCGAAATAACGACACCCACACCCTTTCCCGAACACTTCACATTTTTCAAGTCCGTAAAGGTGTTCACCGCGTAGGGATAGTACTCGGTGAAATCTATGGCCTCTGACACTTCCGGATCGGCCTCTATGAAGACCTTTCCGGTATTCGCCGCTGCCGCGCCTATGAGGTCCCCTCTGGCACGACGAATTTCCAAGGCAGCCCTGGAGAGAATTCTTTGACGTTCCTCCTGGCGTTTGCTTTGCCACCCGTCCGGATCAACCTTTGCCGTGGCCACTGCCTGTTCTACATCCTGTTCGTTTCCCATGGCACTGGTAGCGACCAAAACCCACGCATTGGTCTTTTCATTCATTTGAGAAGGATCCAGGAGTTCCCTAACTTCTCTCTCATCAAAAACATCTTTACCTGCCACCACCAAAGGGACACGAATCGGTGTCTGGTTCGGTGATTGCATTTGCCATTTTTCCCGGATACCCTTGGCCCATAATCTGTTGGTGGCCCGTGACCAGTCCGTGTCCGGTTCATTGGTAAAATGACCTTCAAAAAAAGTCCCCATTTTTTCCGGAAAGGTCTCATCAAATCTGTTTTGGGTGCGTTTGGTTTTTTTGCCCGCCTTTGCTTTGTAATCATGGGAGACCAGGAATTGCTCTCTTAAAAAAGCCCATTCCTCTGAATCCGTTTTAAGGTTAGGAGAGTGACGCAAAAAGTTTTCCTCCGCCGTGTTTTCATCCAGACGGCGTATCAGATAGGCTATCGCGTTAATAAACTGTTCCTTTGCAGCTACCGGCGCGTAAAGTACGACTGCGCCCGACATCTCTTGGATTGCCCGGCGCACATGATCAGCCATGCCTTCCAGCATCTCGAAAGTAAAATAAGGCAACACGTTTTTTCTGCGGGCAAGTTCATAGGCATAGGCCAAGTCGAATAGATTGTGAGACCCTATCCCCAAATGGACCGCCTCGATGTTGTCCTGTTCCATCCCGAACTCAACCATGCGCTTGAAATTCGCGTCCACTTCAATTTTATTGTCATAGGGGGCCAGGGGCCAGTTATAGAGGGCCGATTCAACCCGCTCCATTTCCATGTTTGCACCTTTGACAATACGGATTTTAATCGGCCGCCCACCTTCCGACACCCGCTTTTTGGCCCATGCTGTTAGTTCCCGCTGCATGTCGTATGAATCGGGAAGATACGCCTGAAGAGCAAGGCCGGCAGAATGATTTTTTAATCCTTCCTGATCCAAGCTCCCTATGAAAGCCGATACGGTGATCTCCAGATCTCGATATTCTTCCATATCCAGGTTCACAAATTTTGGCACCTTGTTGCCGTCATGTTTCTCAAAAAATTGCTCTCCTGCGGTCTTGTATAAATGGGTAAGACGTTCTATCAGGATGTTGACCGTGTGCTCAAAGGCAAGAGGTTGGATTTGGGAATAGATGGTAGAAATTTTTACGGAGATGTATTCAATCAAAGGATCTTTCAGATCTTCAAGGTATGTTTCCAGTTGCAATAAAGCCTCTTCCTCTCCTAATACAGCCTCCCCCAGATGATTGATATTCACTCGAACATCCTGCTCTCGTCTTTTATTCAGGTACGTATGTAAAGGATCCGGTTCTCCGGGAACAATAGCTCGGCTGCTATTTTGACGCATCTTATCAATCATCTTTGGGACCGCAATGTCCGGGAAATGCCTCCCAAGGCCGAGAAACATTTGCAACAGAAGTTTTTCTACCCTGGAAAAGAAATCAGGCACACCATATTTCTCGATCAAACTGTTAACTTGATCCGCAACCCTAGACGCATCGTTCGATCGAAAACTTTGATCAATCAGCTTTGTCAGAATCACCTTATCCACAGGATGCACCAACAGGTGGTGCATCTGTTCTTGAATACCTTTTTCTTCGGAGGTCAACAACGCCTCGGCACGGTTTTGCCATGCCTCAGCCTGGGCTATGGATGCTTCTAAAATATTGTCTCGATCCCCCATGTTCATACAGATCTCGCCCCCCTAAGTCCCGCTCCATGGTCGGTCTTCTTTTATTTGTCTACTACAAAGGTTTTTGGGTGTCCATAGAATTGCGATCTCCGTTTCTCCCATAGACAGAAGCCAATTTTTCACTTTACGGAAAGATCTCCCTTCTGTTATCGTTTTTTGTCCACGATGATGTTATGATGATTAGATCATCTCCAAAGGAGTTGGTTGATATATGAAGCCACAATAGCTCAAGTAGTTATAGAATCGAGTGAAATCGCTGTCCAAAGGGTTCAAGGATCCGGCCCGCCAAAGAGACGGCGGGCAAGATTCAAAGGGTCAAGTGTTCGGATAGGGTTCTCGATCGAACTTTGAGCGTGAAATGCAGATACACTCTTCTCCGAAGTTGTGGGTTCCATTTGAAATTCCTTTTAAAGTAAAGAAAGGATAACCCCCAAACGATTGGAAAACTTTTAGAACACTGATGATATCACCGAAAAACAACCACTTGAATCCTTGAACCCTCGAACCCTGGATCCCTTTCTTCTCCCAATCCATTGGGAGAAGAACTTTATGATTTTATCACATTTTGCGTTATTATCCGAGAAACAAACCGACAAGCCGTTTGGTGTCCGCAATAAAGGTCAAAGGAATGAATGCCACAGACAATATAATAGTGGTTGAGAAGCTTGAATTTCCAAATAGAAGGGGAATTACACCTTCTTTACAAAACACTCTCTTTCCTAATTTTTCTTGTTACTGTTTTCTCGTACTCTTCACTCTCACCCTCGTACCTGGGCTCGGATGTTCTCGGGTTTCGGTAAAAAAACCGTCTGAGGGCGTTGAAAAAAGGACCTGTGACCTCCGAGCGGACACTGCCATGCGGCTTGAAGCATACGACACCAGCGTAAAGCTTCATCAAAATTTTATTGAAAAGGAATCTGAAAACGAACTGGCGCTGTATCACCTCGGATTTTCTTACGGGCAGACCGGGAACCATGAGAAGGAAGTCTTCTATTATGAAAAGGCCATTGCACTCGGATTCCAAGAGGATCAAGTCTTTTTTAACCTTGGGATGGCCTTGGGAGAGGTCAATCAGTTAGAAAAAGCGATTCGGGCTTTCAAGGAAGGCTTGGCCCTGAATCCGGCCAGTGCCGATAACTACTTCGGACTGGGCCTGACCTATCAAAAGATTGGCAAGGATAAGGCCGCAGAAGAGGCCCTTAAGAAGGCCGTCGAGATTGATCAGGAGAATCTGGATGCCAGATTTTACTTAAGCCTGCTCTATGCGGATATGGGACATTTTCTAAAGGCCCGATTCCAACTGCAGAAAATTTTAGAGATTGATCCATCCTACATGAGTGCTCGAGACATGTTAGATAGTCTTAAAATGGAAGATGGAGGAGGAGAATAAGGG
>JAQYVK010000014.1 GCA_030145585.1 Desulfatiglandales bacterium
GGAGCGCTTTTCAGACCATTGGGGCCGACCATCCCAAATATATGCCCCTAATTCAGGGGATGGGCTGGATCTTTAGCCTCCTGGTTGGGGTCGGTTTTGGTTCCATTCCTCTATTAATGATGGCCGGGGCCTTCTAGCGCACCGCGCAGAGCGTTTTTTTGTTCCCGCGAATGCGGGAAGCATATTTTAGCCAGACAAGTCGTCCGGCTAAAAGAAAATAACTTCGTTATTCGATACTTGCCCGCCATTTGTTTGGCGGGTTCGATATTTATCCGCCGTTATTGTGGCGGGTTCGTTTTTTACCCGCCGTTTGTGTGGTGGGTTACATTCCCTTGGCCCCTTTCTCCCAACTAGTTGGGAGAAAAAGTAAGGAGGTTACTATGCCATTGAATTCGGGTGTTCCCGGAGGCTCGCTTGAGACAAAATGGGACAGACACCGATTTGAACTAAAACTTGTTAATCCGGCCAACAAGAGAAAATTTGAGATCATTGTGGTAGGGACCGGTCTCGCGGGTGCTTCTGCCTCAGCCACCCTGGCCGAACTCGGGTACAACGTCAAAACCTTCTGTATTCAAGATAGCCCTCGCCGCGCACACAGTATCGCTGCACAAGGGGGAATCAACGCCGCTAAGAATTATCCTGGAGATGGGGATAGTATATGGCGTTTGTTCTACGATACGATCAAGGGTGGGGATTTTCGTTCGAGGGAAGCGAATGTTTACCGCCTTGCTCAGATCAGCGACCACATCATTGACCAATGTGTGGCACAGGGGGTCCCCTTTGCCCGGGAATACGGCGGTCTGCTGGCAAACCGTTCTTTTGGAGGGGCCCAGGTCTCCAGAACATTCTACGCAAGGGGGCAGACCGGTCAGCAACTCCTTCTCGGGGCATACAGTGCCCTCATGCGACAAATCGCTGTCGGCCAGGTCAGAATGTTCCCGCGCCGTGAAATGTTGGATCTGGTCATGGTAGAGGGGAATGCGCGCGGTATTGTGGTCCGAAATCTCATTACCGGGGAGTTGGAGAGCCATGCGGCCCATGCCGTTATATTAGCCACAGGTGGGTATGGGAATGCCTATTTTCTTTCAACCAATGGGATGAGCTCGAATGTATCCGCCATCTGGCGGGCCTATAAAAAGGGGGCCCTTTTTGCCCACCCCTCCTTTGTTCAGATCCACCCGACCTGTATTCCAGTTCATGGGACCTATCAATCCAAGCTGACCCTCATGAGTGAGAGCCTCAGAAATGACGGGCGTGTCTGGATCCCCAAATCAGCAGGAGATCAGCGGTTGCCCGACCAGATCCCTGAATCTGATAGGGACTATTATCTTGAAAGAATATACCCCAGTTTCGGCAACCTGGTCCCGCGTGATGTGGCTTCGCGCAAGGCCAAGGAGTTGTGTGATCAAGGAATGGGGGTTGGTCCCACCGGCTATGCCGTGTACCTTGATTTCAGAGATGCCATCGAGAGAGACGGTGAGCAAGTCATCCGACAAAAATATGGGAATCTTTTTCAGATGTATGAAAGGATCATGGCCCAGAATCCTTACGAAACCCCGATGATGATCTATCCGGCGGTGCATTATGTGATGGGCGGTCTATGGGTTGATTACAATCTGATGAGCACGATTCCGGGGCTTTTTGTCCTTGGGGAGGCCAACTTTTCAGATCACGGATCCAACCGGCTTGGTGCGAGCGCTCTCATGCAGGGATTGGCGGATGGTTACTTTATTATTCCCTACACCCTTGGGGGGTACTTTGCGGGCACTTCCCTGCCGGATGTGAGTGAAGGGCATCCCGCATTCAGGGAATCCGTCAAACAGGTGAACGAAACCCTTAAAAAAATGCTCGCTATCGATGGTAAGCGAACCGTGGATGACTTTCACAAAGAATTGGGGACTCTACTCTGGGAGCACTGCGGGATGGCCAGAAATGATGCGGACATGCTCAAAGCATTGAAACGGATTCCGGAGCTTCGAGAGGAGTTTTGGGAGAATGTGACCGTGCCCGGAACACCGGATCAGTTCAATCAAAGTATAGAAAGGGCGGTCCGTGTCGCAGATTTTTTGGAATTTTCCGAATTACTGGTGGAAGATGCACTGACCCGTGAAGAATCCTGCGGGTGCCATTTCAATGTGGACTATCAGACGGAGGATCAGGAGGCCCAAAGAGACGATGAAAGCTGCTGCTATGTGGCTGCGTGGGCCTTCGATGGGGAGGGGAAGAAGCCGATACGGCACGAAGAGCCCCTTGTCTTTGAAAATGTGGAGCTGACAGAGAGGAGTTATAAATGAGTGAGACGATCAATCTAACCCTCAAGATTTGGCGTCAGAAAGGGCCTGATGACAGGGGTGGATTCGAAACCCATAAAGCCAGAGACATCTCAACCGACATGTCCTTTTTAGAGATGCTGGATGTGGTGAATGAACAACTCACCCTGGAAGGAAAAGAGCCCATCGCGTTCGATCATGATTGCCGGGAAGGCATTTGTGGGATGTGCGGGCTGGTTGTCAATGGTCATGCCCATGGTCCCGAGCGAGAAACCACCCTCTGCCAGCTCCACATGCGACATTTCAAAGACGGAAATACCCTTGTCATCGAGCCCTGGCGGGCACGTCCTTTCAAGACTATCAAGGATCTGGTTGTGGATCGCAGTGCATTTGATGAAATCATTCAGGCGGGTGGTTATATTTCGGTGAGTACGGGAGGGGCCCCGGAGGCCAATACGATGCCCGTTCCCCTTGAAGATGCCGAACTTGCCATGGATGCAGCGGCCTGTATCGGATGCGGGGCTTGTGTGGCCGCCTGCCCGAATGCCTCTGCTATGTTGTTTGTGGGCGCAAAGATCTCCCACTTAACCCTGTTGCCCCAGGGAAAACCTGAGGCGGCCAAACGGGCTTTGTCGATGTTAAAGAAAATGGATGATTTGGGCTTCGGGAACTGTGGCAACGAAACCGAATGCGAAGCGGTGTGCCCTAAAAATATCTCCATCACCAACATCGCCCGCTTCAACAGAGAATTTTTAAAGGCGAGCTTTTTTTCCCCAGAGAAATAGAATGGAATTTAGCATCAAATCGATCGGGAAAATCTACACACCTTATAAAGAGAAACGGGGTATGCCCTTTCAGGGTGCCCTAGATCCGAAATCCAAAGGACGGGCGGAGATTTTCAAGGAATTCGAACCGGGTCTCGCGGATATCGAAGGTTTTTCTCACTTGATATTCCTCTACCTCTTTGATCGCGCAGAGGGCTATGACTTGGTCTGCCAGCCCTACATGGAAGATAAGCTTCACGGGGTATTTGCTACGAGGGCCCCAAAAAGACCCAACCAGATAGGGCTCTCAGTCGTTCGGCTCGAAAGCAGAGAGGGCTCTACTCTCCATGTGGCGGAAGTAGACATGCTGGATGGGACCCCATTACTGGACATCAAGCCCTTCGTACCGGCGTTCGACCACCGCGAAAATGCGCGCGTAGGCTGGATGAAGGGGCCCCTTAGAAATCCGGATAAAAAGACCGTTTCCGATGATCGATTCTAAGGGTTCACTTAAAAATAACTTAGCAGAATTCGCGAACAGATTTGGGTCAGATTTGGCTATTCCGATTGAGCGAAACCACAGGAATAATCGTATTATTTCGAGGATTTTGCGATTGAGGAATGGCCAAAGATGGCCTGAAGATGGGATGCGAAAATGTGAAGATATTTTTGAGTGAGCCCTAAACATGCGGGTCCATGAGCACCGCTGGAGCATGGAATAACTTACCCTTTTTCCTTGACTTCTCAAGGCAAATTATCTATACCACACCCCAACTTCCGCAAATATTTCAGTTTTGAGGCACACGTTCGATTCTGCTCCTTTAACATATGCGGGATGCTGTTTTTCAGATCTGAACGGATACTAGAAGCTGTCATTTTGCACAACTTTGATAATATATGAAGCTAACCAAACTCTTAGCACAAAAAAAAGCCCCAATCGTCGGAAGATGGCTGGATCTCATTTTTGAAACATACCCTGATGATGCCCAAAGGTTTTTAACGAAACAAAAGGATCGTTTTGCCAACCCGGTAGGAACCACCATATCCAAGGAAATAGAGAACCTGTACGATGAATTGATTGAAGGGCTGGAGCCTGACCGGGTTTCCCCACTTCTTGACAGGATCATTAGGATCAGGGCTATTCAGGATTTTTCTCCATCCCAAGCCGTCAACTTCGTTTTCCTCCTCAAAAAAGCTATCAAAAAAGAAACTTCGAACGAGATCCTGGAAGACCAGCTATCGGAAGATTTGACGATCATGGAGTCCAGGATAGATGACTTGGCACTGTTAGCCTTTGATATCTATATGGGTTGCCGCGAAAAACTCTATGACATCCGGGCGAA
>JAQYVK010000015.1 GCA_030145585.1 Desulfatiglandales bacterium
ACCCATTGCAACATCGAGATGGAAGGCCGTGAATCCGGATCAGGATAGACCGTTTCAGTCAACATCAATAGTTCTACAACCAGGCCTGATTCATTCATGCCACCCATTGGCAGTTCCCGGCCAAATTGATTAAATGTCACACTCCCGAATTTTGAGGTCCAACGAATGGGCTTGCCAAATTTTTCGTCTCTGTATTGGGCCGCAGTTTTATGTACACCTCTTTTATTGACTATGACGAGACCGTCCCCTACTGACCAATCATAGTTCTTTCCCACCACAGGTCTTTCCTTATCACCAAGACAGAATGAGGTGCATGAATGGCTCTTTGAAGCTGTTAGAAATAGAGAAAAGGCAAACAGAAGAACAATCACATTTCTTTTTCGCACGGCTGCCTCCATCATGACTGTGTTGTTTAGTTGGGCATTGAAACCATGTCTTTGAGCTTCTGTTTGGTCTCTTTGGAAACAGAGTCCTCTCCATCGACAAGTTTCACTTGAGGGATACCCCCAAAGACCTTGTAAGCACGATTCAGAACGCGGTCATCCCAGATACTGTCTATATCATTCCGAACCAGTTTTTCAGCCTTCCACGCCTCCCCAAAACCGCCTAACTTCATAACGACCACACGGTTGACGTTGCTCACCACAAATTGCTTTTTATAGGGATCCCTGGTGCTTTTCTTCTCCTCCTCTGACATGACCTTTCTGTTTTCAAGCAGCCATGCCAAAGAGATCATGTCATGTGCAACAACAGACCCGGAAGCGATAACCAGGCCTGTCTCAGGCTCTGAAACAAACCCTTTGTCAGGACCATAGGTGGTGAGGATTTTGGTCCCGGTGGTCAGGACCAGTCGCTGTTTGTCGCGAAGGGATTTCACCGTGTTCGCGTCAGCGGTCTTTTCTTGAATGGTAGAAGCATATTTGTGATACTCCAAACGGCTGTCCGTTCTCCAGTATCCCACCGCGTTTTTCATCCCCAGGCTGCTCCCCAGAAGCACATGACGGCCGCATCTGGGCATGAGGACAACATGGTCTACCTCTTTTAGAATTTTCGGCATCATAATGGTCTTCTTCCAGTAGGTAGAATCCAACGGCTCATCCTCAAAAAAGTCTTCCCACCCTTTTTCTTCAGGGAAATATAGTTCTGCTCCAGCCTCCATTGCTGCCTTTGCCATGCCGTTTTCGTTCATGAGTTCCCTGGAACTTCCCTTTAGTTTATTCGGTGTTAGCTTCACATGCTCCACGCCGGACATGTCACTCACAACAACCTTACCAGCCCCCTTTTCTTTGAGAAGTTCCACCATAGCCCTTATGCCTTCAGAACTTGAGGTGGCAGGATAGTGATTTCCAGAATTCAATGACGGCTTGATAAACACGGAATCTCCTCTGGAAAGCCACGAAAAGTCAGTAGCGGCCCTTGCTGCATTCTTCACCGCCTCCATCAAAATTCGATCCCCTGAACCCCTTCTCACACCCGTAAGGCAGACCTGTGTTCCTGAACTTGCATTCAATTTATTCAGTGCTCCATGAGCAACTCTCCAGGGCAAGGCAGCCCCTGCGGATGCGATCGCCATAAGCTTAAGGAACTTTCTCCTATCCATATGACCACAATTGAGACAAGATTCCTTTTTCATATATCATTCCTTCAATTCAAAACTGTTCAATACAGGCAAAATCATAAACATAATGACATCTTTGGCCCATTTAAAATATGCATCACTTTTTGGATCCAGGCCCTGTATCTCCGCGTGATATTCACGAGCTCCCATCAGGTTTGTCATCATCATATTCACTCCCTTTGTAAAAAATGACATCTGGCGGGTTTTTATTTTGAAACGTGAACTCTGCTTAAAGGCTTTTGCACCCATCTCAAAGGCTTTTTGTATATGTTGATAACCTGGAATAGCACCGGATTTTCGAATAGATTGGGTCATATTTAACAATATAATTCTCATGATTCCCGGATTGACTCTGTAAAAACCAATGGCCCTGTCAAGATATGTAGAGACCCCTTTGGACAGACTCATGTTGCCTATGCCCTTGAACCATTTAGGCAGTTCCTGAGAAAGCTCTTGATTCAACCCCACAAGGATCGCCTCAAAAAGAGCACCTTTGCTGGGAAAATAATAGATGATTAGGGGGTGATCAATTCCTGCCTCTTTTGCTATCATTCGCATACTGGCTGTATGATAAGGATGTTCTGAAAACACCTTTTGTGCCGCCTTAAGGATCGTGGTCCTTTTATCTTCCTTAGCCTTCTTTTTCTTCTGCAATACTTTCGGAGACCGTTTTTTGGCCTGTTTTGATTTCTTTGAGTTACCATTTTTCATGGACCAAATCATAGAAAATTGGCGTGTACATGTCAAGTTTTTTTACCACCTGGTAAATTTTTGCTTGACTTGACATTTTTCATTATATATATTTTTTACCACTCGGTAAATAATTTTAGATGTTGACGTAAAATACAATCTCAATATAGGAGGATATTATTATGAAAAAAGGTCTTTTAATTGTTTTTGTTCTGGCTATTTCTTCCATTTTCTGCTCTGCAGAACCGGTTATGGCCGAAAGCCCATATGAGGGCAGCTACAAGGGTACATTCAGCGGGAATTTTGATGGCCAATGGACATGTATAGTGGGCTCTAATGGCCAGATTAATGACTGGACCATCAGTCTTGCTCCTGGTGCCAAGGGCAAAGGAGAGATTGACAAAGATGGAAATCTGATCGTCAAATTAAATCCTGGTGGAATGGAAACAGTCTGGACAGCCAAGGTTACCAAAGACTTGAAAGTTACAAACGGTAAACTCAATCTTGGCGGCACTTTTAAGGGTCAAGGTACAAGGGAGCAAGCTGCAGCTAAATCAGAGCCTGCAATCAAAGTGATACTATTAGGAACAGGGATCCCTGTTCCTAATCCGCAACGGGCCTGTGCCTCGACTTTGGTCGTTGCCGGCGATAAAACTTTTCTCATAGACACTGGCCGTGGATTCTTGAACAATCTGTTTAAAGCCGGGGCTCGGGGAGCATCTGCTGTTCTCTTTACGCATTTTCACTCTGACCATTTTGGAGAATTTGGGGAATTAATGGTCATTCGTGGTATTACTGGCGCTGATAATCCCCTCAAAGTAATAGGCCCTAAAGGCACAGGTAAAGTTGTTAACGGAATACTGGATGCGTACTCTCTTGATTTTGCCTACCGCAAAGCCCATCATAAAGATAAATGGCCTGACGCGAGTTTTAAAGTGGATGTTCAGGAAGTTGATACAGGTGTTGTATATGATAAGGATGGTATAAAGATAAGGATGTTCAAGGTAGACCATTCACCAATTGAACCGGCTGTTGGTTATCGTATTGATTACAAGGGAAGGTCTGTTGTAGTTTCCGGCGATACGAGAAAAATCCCTGAGATGATTGATATGGCAAAGGGCTGTGATATCCTTGTCCACGAGGCGCTAAACTCTCAACTTGTTAAGATGGGTGAAGCAAGGGTCAAGAATAGCCCCAGATTGCTTGGTATGAATCAGGAAATGGCGGAATATCATGCAACTACCCTTGAAGTTGCAGAAATAGCCCGGGATGCGGGAGTCGGCAAGCTGGTTCTGACTCATCTGGTGCCAAGTATCCCTCCAAATGATCAGATGGAAAAAACCTTTATCAAGGGTATGAGCGACATCTACAAGGGCACAATATTTGTGGGCCGGGACGGAATGATCATTGAGACCGGTCCGGCCAAATAGTCAATTATTAATACAAAAAAGATCAACTGGAAAAACACATCAATAAAGTTAAAGAGATGTTTTTCTCAAACAAGAGACATGAAGAGGTTCCCGAATCCAGATCGCTTGCCCCGGATGTAAATATAATAATAAAAGAGGCATGTAAGTTTTATGATGTTAAAAACCATGAACTCCTTACATCAAGAAGGGGCTATTTTAATGAACCAAGGAATGTTGCTATCTATCTTATAAGGAATCTTAGGGGTGAGACGTTAAAAGGTGTGGGGGAATTTTTTTGGGTTAATAGAAATAGTACGGTTAGCAGTGTTGTAGAAAGATTAAACAGAGAAATTAGAAGGAACAAAAAAATCAAAAAACGTGTTGAAGATTTGAAGGCCACTTTGATCAAGAGTCAAGAGTAGACTTGCCCCTTTTGACCCCTTTTTGAGGTCGTCGGTTCGATCCCGATCAGCTCCACCAGTCATATCAAGCACTTGGGGAAACCCCCTGAGTGCTTTTTTTATGGGATTTCCCAAAAAATATAGCCTATCTGCAGCTGCGCCCCCGATATTGTCTTTAGCAATTTCTGATGAATTGCCTGAGACGGACTCATGAGAAGAAGACCTAACTTTTTTTCACGGCTCCCTCAAAGTCTTTTGGCCATGCTCCCTTCGGGTTCACGCGTGACAAAATTCATATATTTCTTGACAAAAAGTATCTTCCTGTCCTATTTTTCACCCAATATTAAATTGTGACATGCATGTTTATAATATGATAACAGAATGATACCGAGGGAAATCGATTTGCGATTATTGCTAAAACGCAGGGATTAGCTAAGCCGGACATAGATTACAACAACACTTATCTTTTGTTTGGGGAGGTTAAAGACGGCAAAATGTTCAACGTAACAGAGTGCTTTGATACCGCTCTGATTATGACTGTTTCCTTCAAGGTCAAGCTAGTATAAGGATCGGTTTGATTTCAATCATGTCTATTATTTTATCCGAGATCAGTTCGAAAATAAATTATGAAAGGACCCTACAATGAATCTAATACTTATCTGCATTGACACCCTCAGGAAAGACCATATCGGAAGTTTTGGAAACCCATGGATCAGGACGCCGAATCTGGATAAATTTTTTGAGCAGTCTATTGTTTTCGACCGTTTTCTCCCAAACGCCATTCCAACGATCCCCCTTCGCCGGGGGTTGATGTTGGGTCGTCCCGTATATCCATTTGTGGATGACAGCAAATTTCCCTTTGGCCCTATGGGTTGGCAGCCCATGGGTCAAGCAGAGGTCACCCTCGCGGAAACCCTTAGAAATGCGGGTTATGTGACCTCGATGGTGGTTGATCCGTGGCATTATTTCTTTCCGGGCATGAATTTCCACAAGGGATTCCACACTTGGGAGTTTGTCAGAGGACAGGAAGGAGATCCCCTAGTACTCGGACCGACCCATCAGGATCCAAAGGAATTCTTTGATGAAAAAATGTCGGGTACCTATTTCCAGAACTTCTATGAGCAGTTTATTCGAAACGTGGACGCGAGAAAAGTGGAGGAAGACCATTTCGCCCCCCGTCTCTTCACCGCGGCGGAGAAGTGGCTCCATGTCAATGCCCATTACTATGATAAATTTTTTCTGTACATCGACTGCTTCGACCCCCATGAACCTTGGGACCCCCCCGGATTTTATACAGATCTCTACGACCCGGGTTATAAAGGGAAGGAATACGTCTTTCCCGAAACCGGACCCTGCGATCACATGACAGAGAGTGAGATAAAACACGTTCGGGCGATGTATGCCGGGAAGGTGACCATGGTGGACCGATGGTTCGGACATTTTATGGAAAAATTCGAACTCATGGGTCTAGACAAAGATACCATGGTTTTGGTCTTCTCGGATCACGGAATTCTATTAGGCGAACATGGCCTCATGAAAAAGAAAAACTCATTCCTTTATTCTGAGCTGCTCGACAACCCCATGATGCTCAGGATACCCGGAGGCCCCATTAAAGAAAAAAGGCTGAATGGTCTGGTCCATGAAGGCGACATCGCCCCGACATTTCTGAGGCAATTGGGGGTTGATTTGCCGGAATCTATGACCGGCCTGGATTTTTGGCCCCTGATTACCGGGGAAAAAGAGACCCTACGAGATTATGCCATAGGAGGGTTCGGTGACTGGGCCTATGTCCAGGATGATCATTATCATTATTTTCGTGGCCTCACAGGGAAGACAGAGGTCCACTTGTACGATATACAAACAGATCCGGCCATGAAACGGAATTTGTGCGAAGAAAGATCGGATGTCGTGAAAGTCATGGAAGAAAAAATGACCGAAGGACTTAAGGGCTGGTCCCCACCCGATAATTTGATCGATGGGCGCCTTCCACAACCGAGCTATAGTCCGCTGCCCTTAAAGTCTGACTCATAACAGGGGCGGTCGAGGTAATCCCAAGATCCGACAAATCCGGAAAGCAGAAGAACCCCGTACGAAAGCACGGGGTTCTTCACGTATAAGAATTTGACCTATTTATTAGGGATTTGGGCCAAGGACCTTAAGCCAGTCTTCTATTTCGACGCCGGGAGTCTCAATGCCTTTTTCTTCATACAGGGCCCGTAGGCGTTCTTCGGTTTTAGCAGGAGATTGACCCACCAGCATATCTTCAATCCACTTTATGGTATCTTCCGGATAGCAGAAAAAATCACCTGAGAGTGATATCCCCTTGAATCGATCCTCATCTAGTTCATAATCTGCCCGAATAAGGCCCCCGGTTGCCTTATGAAGTTTATGAATGATCTTTGTCCCTGACTTTATTTTGATGACCTTATCAGATATTCTTTTCTTTCCTATTTGAAGAAGCCACTCCTCAGTCATCATTTTCTCCTTCAGTTCATCTACCTTTTCATTCAACAATTCATCGCGATTTCCAGGTTCAAAAGGCCCTGTTATCTTCTGAAACTCTTCAACCATAATGTCATTCAAGGAAGACTCACTCCACTCGGAGGCCCTTTCTCCTCCCAGTTCCCGGATAATAGTGGATAGGTTGTCTTCAAGAGTTTTGTGAAGCTTATCTCTGAATTTTTCGTCCGGGACCTTCAAAATCTTTGACATCATTCTATAATTAAAATCCATGATAAGATTTCCTACAAAAACAATACTGTCCCCTATCTCGCCCGCGCCCGTTCCTGAGATCTTCCGAGATCCACTAATAACATCATTTACCGCCTTGTATTCCGCTGGAATCCCAATACGCTTATAAGTTTCCAGCACCGGCTGGATGAATTTTTTATAAAAGGCGACTTTGTTTTTGGGGACAATGGGATTGTCTTTTCGTAGTATCAACTGAAAAAAGTATTGGTCTCCATCGAGATAGACAGCGCCGCCACCCACTTCACGTCTGAAAACCGGGAGGTTGTTTCTTTTACAGTAATCCAGGTCCACTTCAGTGTCTGCCTGCTGGTGAAATCCTATACATACATAGGGCGTGGACGGTGAAACCAGACAGAGGGATTCCCTATTAATTCTTGCAAGGGCGTGGTAGATGAGCTGGGTTTCTTCCCAGGGGACTTTTCCTATATTGTAAAGTTGCACAACATATCTCTCTAAAAGAATATTCGATTAGCAGGATTTATATCGGCCGGTCATTCATTAATCAGTTTTCACAGAAGTGCTTTTTGTACCAGTTCTGTGATGTCCATGACGTCGATTGAAAGTTTGTTTCTCCTTACATAACCCATCATTGTCCGGACACATTGTTGACAGGCGGTGACAACCGCCTCTGCTCCCGTATCCGTCACCTGTTCTATCTTTTGTTTTGCGATCTCCGAAGCCAGCTTGGGATCGACCATCTCCAAATTGCCTCCGCCTCCACAGCACATGCAATTTTCACGGTTTCGCTCCATC
>JAQYVK010000016.1 GCA_030145585.1 Desulfatiglandales bacterium
ATTGGAAACGCAGATATTATTAGCAGGAGATTTAAATTTTATTGAAAAAGGTGAATTGGGTAAACTAAAAAAGAACATCACAGAAATTGAAAGAATGTTAAAAGCGCTGATAAAGTCTTTAGAAAATAAACCCTTGAATCCCCGCCCGCCTTTTTTTTAGCGGGCGCGACCCCTTGAATCCAGCCCGCCTTTTTTGTGGCGGGCCGACCCCCTTCTCCAACTAGATTGGAGAAGAACCTAAAATATTACGATATATTTCGATAAATTGTCCCTTTCTTGATATATAGATGGAGCCGCTGATGTGCGGCAATAAACTCAATTGTGTTAGGAAAATCATCTCCTGTTTATTAAATGAGATTGTGGAGATCCTTAAAAAATGAAAATTCTACTGAGGCTGTTATTCTTTGCAGGGAGATATTGGGTATTATTGCTCTTTGCCTTTACATGCCTCATAGGAACAACAGCCTTTGGTATGGCGGTCCCTTGGGTGATAAGGACTGCCATTGACACGGTCATGGGTCATGGTGAGTCAAGTTTCCTTTTCCTTGCTGCTATTCTGATCATTGGTGCCAGCGCCATGAGGGGGATCTCCGCTTTTGGTCATATGTATCTAAGCGAGGTTGTCTCCCAAAAAACGGCCTATGATGTAAGAAATGCCATCTATGAAAAGTTACAACAACTCAGCTTTGCCTATCACGACAAAAATCAAACAGGACAGCTCATGTCTCGGGCCACGGTGGACGTTGAAGCCATACGCATGTTTTTCGGGCGGGGCTTGCTGCACCTGGGGCAATTATTCTTCCTATTTACAGGGGTCGCTACCATCCTGATCTCCATGAACTGGAGACTTGCCTTGATAAGCCTGGCCTTTCTGCCTTTAATCGGTTTCCGTGCAGCTAAGGTCGCTCTTCGTCTTCGCCCTATCTGGCTCCACATTCAACAGATGCTGGGATTTATTGGGACCACCCTTGAGGAGAACCTGACCGGCGTCAGGGTTGTAAAGGCATTCTGTCAGCAGGGTGGGGAGAGTCGAAAATTTAATACACAAGCCCAAGACCTCTATGACTCACAGATTAATGCAGCGCGCCAAATGGCATTCAATATGCCTTTTATGGCCTTTCTAATCAGTTTTCCCACGGCCCTTATCTTGTGGTACGGCGGTCTGCAGGTCATGGAGGGCAACCTGACCATAGGCGGGTTGACACAGTTCATGCTGTATCTGGGTATGATGGTGATGCCCGTTCGGCGCTTGGGAGGTTTTGCAAACATGATATCCCGGGCAGTTCCCGCCGGACAGCGTATTCTTGAGATACTTGACACAAAGTCACCTGTTCAGGAAAAACCCAACGCCATCGAATTAGAAGGGTTCAAAGGCCGTGTTCGCTTCAAAAATGTCAGTTTCAGCTATAATTCTAAAGATGCCGTGCTTAATGGCGTTGACTTTCGCGTCCAACCGGGAGAGGTCGTGGCTCTCGTGGGCAGCCTTGGGAGCGGTAAAAGCACGCTGGCTCATCTTATCCCGCGATTTTATGATGTCGATTCAGGAAGTATCACGATTGACGGTATCGACATTCGGACTATGAAACTGTCTGCGCTGCGACGCGATGTAGGGATCGTTCAGCAGGACATATTTCTGTTTTCCGATACCATTAAGCAGAACATCGCCTATGGCGACGTAGATGCAAACATAGAACGGATAGTGGAAGCAGCCAAGGCCGCCTATCTACATGATTTTGTGAAGAGTCTTCCCGATGGTTATGATACCTGGGTCGGTGAGCGTGGTATTACTCTGTCCGGGGGGGAAAAACAGCGCTTGGCTATTGCGCGAACGCTCCTCACAGATCCTGCCATACTCATCCTTGATGACTCCACCTCCAACATTGATCCTGGTATTGAACATCTTATCCGCCAGGCACTGGACAAGCTGATAAAAGGACGCACGTCTTTTATCATTACCCACCGGTTACCCATAATCAAAAATGCGGATCTTATTCTGGTCCTGCACGAAGGGTTGTTGGTGGAACAGGGAAAACACAATGATCTAATGGCTGGAGACGGCCTATATAAAGAGATATACGAATCTCAGATCTCAGCAGTAGATACTAAGGAAAGCATTTAATAGTTTGCATGAGACAATCCATTTCTCACCCCCACCCTAACCCTCCCCCTCGAGGGGGAGGGTTAGGGTGGGGGTGTCATCCAGTTGGATCAAAAAAAATGCGAGCAATATTATAATCCCCTAGTATATCCGAGTTAAGAACAAAGAAGGAGTAGGGTATGTTCCGTGGTGGAGGAATTGGCGGTGGCGGCGGACCGAAAGGTCCTGTTGGGGGCCCTATGGGTCGTCTTGGTCGCTCGCTCTATTCGGACGAAGATAGTGGGTCAGGAAAGGTATATGACAGCAAGGTCATAAGAAGGTTACCCGAGTATCTTGTTCCGGTTAAATTCCGACTTATAACGGGCGCAGTGGGAATGGGTGTACGTTCCTTGGCAAGTCTGGCAGCACCCTATCTGATAGCTATAGGGACTGATGATTTTATTCAAACAGGAGACTTTAAAGGGCTTACTCTCATCGTTCTTCTCTATATCGGCGCGGCGTTATTTGTGTGGGCCGGACAGTATGTACAAACCCTCAACCTGTCATATGCAGGACAGTCGATTCTATATCGAATGAGAGTTGAGATGTTTGACCAACTCCAGAGGCTTTCAATGAGCTTCTTTGATCGTAATCAGGTTGGTAAACTCATGTCCCGGGTACAGAGTGACGTCCAGCAGCTGCAGCAGCTCCTTACAACCGGTGTACTCAATCTTTTAACAAATATGCTTACACTGATAGGAATAGCATGTGTGATGATTTTGATGAATGCCAGGTTGGCCCTTCTCACCCTAACGGTGGTGCCGGCACTGTTTTGCATTATCCTGGTTTGGCAAAAGTATGCCCGTCGAGCCTTTACAAGGACTCGACGCGCTATAGCGACTGTCAACGCGGAGCTTCAAGAAGGAATCTCAGGAATACGGGTAACCCAAAGCCTTTCAAGGGAGAAGATAAATGTTCAGCAGTTCGACAATGTAAATAAGGCAAACCTTAATGCCAATCTGGATGCCACAAAGCTGACGGCCGTAATGATGCCTACGACTGAGGTGCTCAATGCCGTAGCCACGTCTTTGGTCATCGGCTTCGGTGGATATCAGGTCCTTCAGGGTGATATGGGTGTCGGAATCTTGCTGGGCTTTGTTCTTTACATACAACGATTTTTTCAGCCTATAATGGAGTTGATCTTGGATTACACCGAACTCCAGAGGGCTATGACCGCCGGGGCTCGTATCTTTGAATTGATTGATCTGGAACCGGAGATCAGGGATGTGGATGGGGCGATCGATCTGCCAGTCGTGAAGGGAGAGATCAGGCTTGGTCACGTTAGTTTCAGTTATAAACAAGGCGTAGAAGTGCTCCATGATATTGACTTCAAAATCAACCCGGGAGAGACGGTTGCCATAGTAGGGCAGACAGGCGCCGGCAAGAGCAGCATCGCAAATCTTATTGCACGTTTCTACGATGTGGACAATGGCGAAGTAGACATTGACGGGCACGATGTCCGATATGTTACCCAGCAGTCCTTGAGACGCCAGATCGGCATTGTCCCCCAAGATCCCATCCTCTTTTCAGGGAATATTGAAGATAATATTCGTTTTGGCCACCCCCAAACCGGACGTGACGACATTGTCTGGGCAGCCAAAGCTGTCGGTGCTCATAGTTTTATTACACATCTTGAGCAAGGATATGAGACTATGGTAGGGGAAAGAGGGGGAAACCTCAGCGCAGGTCAGCGCCAGCTTATCTGCCTTGCCCGGGCGATCCTTAGGGATCCTCCGATCCTTATACTGGATGAAGCCACCTCCAATGTCGACAGCAATACTGAGCGCCTGATGCAGGAATCATTGAAACAACTTTCAAGGAAACGGACATGCATTATAATCGCCCATAGGCTTTCCACTGTTACAAACGCGGATCGTATCATAGTCCTGGACCAAGGTAGAATTGCGGAGATGGGTTCTCATAACGAGCTCCTTTCCAGGCGAGGGCTCTACTATAGCATGTTCTCCGCCTTGAGTGCGCCTGGAAAGATGTCCCAAAGTGCATCGTGAAATATCTGGAATACCTTGAGCTAAAGCAACAAAACAAGAACCTCTGGCAAGAGAACGATCAAATTAGTAAGGAGTGATGGGACCATGCCGCCTATTATCAATAATGAAAAATGTACGGCCTGTGGAATTTGTGCAGATATTTGTCCAACGGATGTCTTCCGGATCGCAAAGAAAAAAGAGATCCCCGACATAAAATACCCTGAAGAATGTTGGCATTGTAATGCATGCGTCCTTGACTGTAAGGAGGAAGCGATAAAACTGCGCATTCCATTGCCTGCAATGATGCTTCATGTCGATGCTGACAAGACTCCCGGAAAAAAATAATTCTTAACTGGATACTATGGTCGCGAGTAATTCACATGAATTGATGAGATGTATGGAGGTCCTTGATCTGATGGAATGTGGGGAAATGAACTTAATTACCGCCCAGGAAAGAAAAGAGACGAGAGGCCTTCACATAAGATCGGATTTTCCGTTCACAAACCCGTTGCTGGCAGAAAAGTGGATTACCATCAAGAAGGAATATGGCCGGCCAAAGGTTGAATGGCGGGGAAAAAATAATAGGGGGTTTATCGCCTAAAGGATTCCACTGAGGAGTCCGGCAAGTGACATTGTCGGCAGAGCCCCCGCCACTCGTGTTTCATACGAATGGCCATTAACGTCCCCGGCCCCACATGGCAGGCATTACAGTTCTCTCTCATTTGAAGATCATGCGGGATAGGGGGTGGTGACCCAGGGAGGTATGACCGGCCTAAACGGGGCGGAGGGAGACTCTGCCAGTCGGTACCCCTAAAGAGTACTGCCGTCGAAGGCGATACGTGGCACTGTCTACACCCGGTCAGTTCAGGATGGGGTGTAACAGGCGTCATCCTTTTTAATGAATCTGTCCAGCCGCCATCGGCATGACAGATCAGACATTCGAGATTCTTTCCGTGTACTTTCTCTGGATGAGGGATTACGGGCGGTGCTCCAAGGTATTGTCTTCGGGAGTAATATTTGCTCAGTGTTCGTCCTGTGGTCCCATCTTCTATGAAGTCCCTCGATGCCTTGTCTTCGTTTAAAAAAGTAACAGCACCGCTCTGATCAACGCTCCGACTCACCCCCTCAACCGAAGCCGCTTCCGAATCCTTCGATTCATTGATTAGGACCGAAAACAGAGCAAAACCTACGGGAATCAAAGAGATCCAAACACAAGTGATCAAAATCATACCAATTCGCTGCCCTGCTTTATCCATCATACTCTCCCCAATTTCATAGCGCCCGAACCCTTTCTTGTGCACATCTTCTCATTGCAAAAGTCAATTGTAGAACCGAATGTTTCGTTAAACCTTATTGTATTTTAGCTGATTGGTAGATTATCGTTTTTGACTTAGGTCAAGCTCATGAATTTATTTATCCCACCAGTTCAGTTGGCTCTTTGCCCCTCGCCCTAAATGCCGGCTAAAATCATGCCGTGTTGTTCTCTATGTCCCGGCCAGATCCATATAAATGTTCACCGTTAATATAATCCATGCGAGGTGCCCTATCAAGGGGTCCAAAGGTCAAGGCCAGAGGGGATAAGGAATGACCCCGTTTTTGGTTTCGGCGGGCATAGAATTTGCTCTGTTTACTCGATGAATCATAGAAAAGGTCTTAGAGCTCATCAAAAAGTCCTCAGGGTAGCAAATATATAAATAAGTTTTCTTTCTTCCTTTCTTTTTTGTTTGAAGCCTAAATTGACCCCCTTACCTATGATTCATAAAAATCTCAAGCAAGACCCTATCCCAACCCTGCCTTCATTTCCAGAGTCCGTTTTGATGAACCCTTATTT
>JAQYVK010000017.1 GCA_030145585.1 Desulfatiglandales bacterium
CCGGGCGAAATATTTCGGCCCTGCATGCCTGTTGGGAAATTCCATATTCACAAGCGTTGCGCCGGCTCGGTAGGCCATGGCCTGACCGCTCCCCGTGCAGGCCGGGCAATTGGCGGTATTAAACATCCATCCGGGTGTCACTGAAGGGTAGAGTCGGCTTCCGCACCCTGTGGTCAATATGACCGACTTGGTCTGGAAAATTTTCAGGACAGGCTTCTCATCTTTTGTGCTTATGCCTATGGCTCCAACAACTTCTCCTTTCTCTGTGATGAGTTCCGTTATGAGCAGATGGTTATGAAGATGGACACCCTGTTTTTTTGCCTCTTTTGTGAGCACCTCCTTCTGGTTATGACCGGCATATTTTAGCCATATGCGGGGACGTCCTGGAAAGGCGTGACCAGAAAAATCCCAATGGCCTTTGGGCTTCATGGATATACCCCAACGATTCCAGTCCTTGACCCGGTCGAAAGAATGCGTGAGAAACGTGCCGGCCAAAGAAAGGTCGGAGAATCCGCCCACCTGGCTGTTCAGGTATTCCTTCATAATGGGCCCCATGTCATCTCCATGGACCTCGGGGATATAGCACTGGAAGTGGTCATTTCCTGTGGCGCCGCAACCACTCCGTTTCGTGTTGGCTTTTTCTGCCACAATGACATTAGCACCCATACTGCTCGCGTTGATGGCGGCCATTAATCCTGCAATGCCGCCCCCTGCAACCAATACATCTACCTGTACAGGCTCTCTATCCATATCGATCATCATGTTCTCCTAAAAAAATACTGAAAACCAAATAATCATTTTGAATCACTCTTGTCCAAAAACGATTTCACCACAGACCCACACCAGCCGTCGCTAAAACCATCGCTATAGCGCGGCAGGCAGACTAGCACAGACGGGAATGTGCTTGCAGTTATATGGTGAACCGAATGACAGAAAATAAGCTGGCTTATTATTTTTCATACAGTTCGCCATATCTCCCAATGTGCAACATTGGGAGGCCCCGTGTCACGGGGCACTCAAGCTATCCTCAAGTTATTGATCAAAGAGATCCTGTAAATCCTGTCTAATCTATTATGCCTTTGGGCCATGGTGACTCCGACTACAGTTCAGGGATAATCGCGCCGCCGAGCCATCCGGGAATGATTTCAGGGATGGCGCCACACCAAAGATCTGCGTCGATGAGACCTTCCATAAGGAGAAAGATAAGAGCTGTCGAAAAGATGGCACTGGCCACAGCCATCGGCCAACGCATCCCGGCTTTTCTAATAAGAAAGCAGGCGATAAAAACGGGGGACATCAGGGCAAAACCGAAAAGGAAAACAAAGATGAAGAATGGGAATACCCACGCCATCACAATCAATACGGGCCTCCACTCTGTAAATTCAGACCCCTTTTCCTGCTTCCCCAATTTTTCTGCTCCTCCCTTCTGCTCCCTTGCCGCCATCTCGACCCAGCGCTTGACAACCGGATTGAAACTGCCGATCCAGAGGAAAAGAAGCAAAACCAGGGTCGGAAAGCCGACCACGTAAGGAATCAGCCTCACCTCCCTGGGGTAAAACATGCCTGTCAGGATGAACAGGAGTACGAAAATAAGCAGGCAGGTGACCCAATTCTGTTCTCCTGTCCATCGGCTTTTCATGCGTTCACTCCGCTGTCATTATTCTCCCTGCGGCGACTAAAAAAGGGCAGGATAAGGATGAGCAGGATCAAAACAAAGAGGACATTACCGATGGGCCTTGAAAAAAAGATAGTATAATTCCAGTCCGACATCTGTAGGGATTGAAGAAATGCCTCCTCCGCAAGGGGGCCCAGGATGAACCCCATAACGACGGTTATTAGCGGGAAGCGATATCTCCTCATCATGTAGCCGAAGACACCCGCCAAAAGTGCCAAGGCCACGTCGAAAATATTGTTTCCGACCATGTACGTGCCCACAAAAACGAGAACCAGAACAAAGGGTGCAATGGCACGGCTGGGCAAAACACTGAATCTCGCCATGATCGGAGCGCTCAGCAACCCTATTCCGCTGAGAACCACCTGGCTCAGCACAATACCAAACAGCAGGGCAAGGACGATATCCATGCGATCCCTTAGAAGTAATGGACCCGGTGTCAGGCCGTGCAGGATAAAGGCCCCCAAAAGGATCGCCTGATCCGGGCTTCCCGGGATACCGAATGCGACTGTCGGGAGCAAAGCGCCCCCGTCCTTGGCATCATTGGCCGTCTCACTCCCGATAAGTCCTTCCACACTGCCCTGTCCGAATTGCTCGGGATGTTTCGACCGCTTCATTGCGACCATGTAAGAGACAAAGGAAGCCACCGGCCCCCCCAGGCCCGGGATCAATCCGATCCCTGCACCGACCATTGCCGAACGAATCGCCTGCACGGGCCGGGTGACCACGTCCATGACGCCCTGGAGGCTCTGTTTGAACCAGTCTATATCTTGGGCCCCCGCCTCAAGTCCGGCCGTGCTGCCCCCCCGAGCACTGTATATGAACAATTCACTGACTGCGAAGATACCCACCATGAAAGGGACCAGAGGGACACCGTCCCAAAAATACTCGCTCCCCATGGTATACCGCAAAACACCGAACATCTCTGTGTATCCGACGGTGGAAATCAGCACACCAATGCCGCCCCCGACAAGGCCTTTGACCATATTTCCCCTTGACGCGACCGTAATGGTAACCAACCCGAAGGCGGCCAGCCAGAAATATTCGGGTGCCCCAAAAGAGTAAAGCAAGGGCTTTATCACCGGAATCAGAAGGAGGGTCAAAATCACCCCACACAGGGAACCGACAAAACAGGCGGTGGCCGAGATCGCTATGGCGCGCCCCCCTTCACCTTTTTTGGCCATGGGGTAGCCATCCAAACAGGTTGCCGCATTCTGTGCAGTACCGGGAGTATTGAGAAGTATTGCGGGCACCGATCCCCCAAAGGCCCCTGCGCTCATGACACCAGCGAACATGAACATGGCGTGCATCGAATCCATGCCATAGGAAAAGGGAAGCGCCACAGCCATTGAAAGAATCGCGCCCAAACCGGGAAGGGCTCCGAATGAGGCCCCCAGGAGGGTGCCCAATAGGAGCATAAGGATACTCATTGGTTCGGACAGTTTTGACGCAGCCAGCGCCATCGACTCCAGCATTGCAGTTTCCGCCCACGTGTACTAAAAAATGTCTTGATTTAAAAATGATAAGACTAGAAGCCATCTCAAAAATAGAAAAATGGTTCGAGGTCAAGGACGGCGCAGGATCGTGAAGAATCCCGACCACGGGTCGGGACTTCTTCTAAGCCGCCCGTGAGGACGGCAGGACGCACAGAGATCGAGCCATTTGGCATTTTTGAGATGGCTTCTAATATCCTGTCCGCTTACATGCACGCTAAGAAGCTTTGGGGGCGCATATGCACCCCCAAAATGACCTCTAATACGCCCATGGCCCACCTTACCAGAAAAAAGCCCAAAGATTGACGGCCTGGACAGTTTTCGGTTTGCCTTATTTGAGACCCTCGTAAAGCGTTTTTAGCTCATCCAAGCTCTTCCAGATCTCGTCCGGGCCATCGGAGCCCGGAGTATAGCCTGCATCGGTTGCCCAATCGATAAATTCTTTGCTTTCCGCGACTTTTTTTAGGGCCGAACGTATGACTCCAAGACGGTCCTCCGGCGTTCCTGGGGGGGCCACTATAATCCAGGGGACGGCGAGGGCGGCGAGTTCTGGGTACCCGGCCTCCTTAATCGTCGGGACATCGGGCAATTTGTGGGACCTTTTTTCTGAGATATAGACGATGGGCCTCAAATCCTCGAGTAGGCCTCGAATATGCGTGTAGGTTCCCACAGACGCGTCGATGTCGCCCCTCGCTACGGCCAGGGACGCGGCGACCAGGTTTTTCTGGCCGGTCACGAAGGATGCCTGAAAACCGACCGCATTTTGAGTCGCTTTGGGGAAGAGGTATGAAGGACTTCCGACCCCTGTCGCCCCGAATTTAATGGGCCGCCCGGCTTTTTCGAAGTCTTCGATCGATTTGAAGGGAGATTTCTTATTAACATTGATAAAAAACAGGGCCTGGTCAACCTTCAGGATGGCAGCGAACTTCCGGTAATCGATCGGGTTTTTTTTCTTGCCCAGGGTTTCGTCATAGATCAGGGTGGCAAAATGGGCCAGACCGATTGTATATCCATCCGGCTTTGATTTATATAGCTTGATACTCCCTTTCCTGCCGCCGGAACCTCGCTCGTTCTTGACGGGGACCGGGACCCCGATGATTTTCTCAAGTCGGGCGGCAATAGCGCGTACCATACCGTCAGTGCCGCCGCCTGCCCCAAAGGGAACGATGAATGATATGGGTTTATCCGGGAAAGCCGCTACCGCCTCACGTGGTCCTGAGACGAAACAGAAGGTGGTTATTAAAAGAACGGCCGAGACATACAGGGTTAGTTTTTTCATCTTTCTATTACCTCCTTTAATGATGGTTGGGGTTTATTAAACCGGGCATCAGATCACCCATAAAATTTCTGTTTGGAGCTCTAGTTAGGATGTTGTGAGGGAAAGTTGGAAGAGAAAATATAAAATCCCAGAACTTCTATCAGACGAATCCATTCAATTATCACAATTGATTTTTTTTGTCCAGGGGCTCAGAAAGCTCAAAAAGGTGAGTAAGGACCATTTTGGTTAGATTGAGGTTCCTTTTTGGGGATATTGAAATCGGACAATCAAAATGGAGACTATCCATTGACAAGATATAACCTGTGGTTAGCTTCCTGATTAGATAGAAGATTTTGGATATGGACAAGATAAGTACGATAAGAGGAGACTCTATCGGTAAACAGGGGATAGGACTAAATCAGTCGGGGTATGTCAAAGAATAGGCCGATCAATAGAGGAGGAGAACATGTTGAAAGCGATATTTGGCTTTATGAAGGCCATGATGTTGCTGCCAAAACCTTGGTTGGCCTGGATGAGCCTGTTGGTGTTCGCCAACGTACTGGTTCCGCTTTATTTCATCCAGACCCTTGAAGCCAAAGTGGTTCTTGCGGCGATGATTTGCAGCCTAATGATCATGACCGCCCTATTCGGAGCCAAAGGTTTTGTGCGTCTGCTTGGGATCGGCCACGTCGCGTGGGTTCCCATGATTCCCTGGCTTATCATGAGGTTTGACAACACCTCGTTCGAAAGCTTTTTCGGATTCTGGTTGGCGGCGATCATTGTCCTGAATTTCCTATCTTTGATCATCGACGGCATTGACGTCATGCGTTATATCAGGGGAGAGCGAGAACCTTATCTTATGCTCAATGCCTAAGGGTTTTTTCAACGAGCATTTAGAAATAGATTGAAAGCAATTAGAAAATAGGAGGAGAACAATGACAAGTAAAATGCACACAGCCTTCAGAGGCTTCAACATACGTCACAAGACTATCGAGGTGGACGGACTCGAGATCTTTTATCGTGAGGCGGGCCTAGACAACGCGCCCACAATTCTCTTGCTCCATGGCTTTCCCACCTCGTCTCATATGTTTCGAAACCTAATTCCGGCCCTGTCCGATAAGTTCCATTTAGTGGCTCCGGATTATCCCGGCTTCGGAAACAGTTCGATGCCCAAGGTCAACGAATTTGATTACACCTTCGACCATTTCGCAGAGGTTATCGATAGCTTCATTGAGAAGCTGGGGTTAAAGACATACAGCTTGTACGTGATGGATTACGGTGCCCCCGTAGGGTATCGCATTGCGGCAAAACACCCTGAAAGGGTGGAGTCACTGATTGTCCAGAACGGCAATGCGTATGAAGAAGGCCTAATGGAATTCTGGGATCCTATAAAGGCCTACTGGAAGGAGAAGTCAAAAGAAAATGCCGATGTTTTAAAAAACAACTTGCTGACCATCGAAGCCACAAAATGGCAGTACACCAATGGTGTCCGAAATCCGGAGACTATAGCTCCTGACAGCTGGTTCCACGATCAATATCTCATGGATCGACCCGGCAACAAGGACATCCAGCTTCAGATGTTCTATGATTACGGCTCAAACCCACCGCTTTATCCCGAGTGGCAGGCCTACTTTCGTGAGTATCAACCGCCTACGTTGATCGTCTGGGGTAAGAACGACTACATCTTCCCAGCCGAAGGAGCACATCCATATAAACGCGACCTGAAGAATGTCGAGTTTCATTTACTCGACACGGGGCACTTTGCTCTGGAAGAAGATGGCGACTTCATCGCCGGCGTGATACGTGAATTCTTGGAGAAGAATGCGGTTGTTCTGAAGGCGGCTTGAGGTAAATCATCAGGTGGCGGGCCTTTCCTTATGAGATTGGTCCGCCGGAAAGAGACATACTAGGAGACTCATGAAGCTTGTCTCAGTCAACGTTTCCTTGCCCAAGACAGTGGAACACGAAGGCCGATTGGTGAGTACAGGTATCTTTAAGGAGCCGGCAGCCGGCAGGGTTATGGTGCACAAATTAAATTTGGACGGTGACGGTCAAGCCGATCTCTCGGTACATGGCGGGGTTGACAAGGCCGTTTATGTCTACGATCTCGAGAGCTATCGGTATTGGCGGCGGGAGCTTGGACGGAATGACCTCCTTTATGGACATTTCGGCGAAAACCTCACCGTCGAAGGCATGCCGGATGACCAGATTCACATCGGTGATGTTTTTCGGATCGGTGGCGCCTTGTTTGAGGTGAGTCAACCCCGGTCGCCCTGTTTTAAATTGGAGATGAAGATGGGCGTGCCGGGCTTTTCCCGGCAGTTTGTGATGAGCGGCCGGCTGGGATTCTACCTCCGGGTTCTGGAAGAGGGGAATGTCGGCGCAGGGGACCCCATCGAGCGGGTGCAGGTTGGGCAGGAACAGATCACGGTGCGGGAGTTTGCCCGTGTCTATTACTTTGATTACGACAACCAGGAAAAGATTCGCCGAGTTTTACAGGAGCCTTCAATCACCCCCGGATGGCGCCGCACCTTCGAGGAACTCCTTGCGACCGCTGACGATCGGACAAAAAAGGATAAAACGCCAGCCAAAGCATGGCAGGGCTTCCGCACCTTCATCGTCGACCGGAAGGTACAGGAGAGCCAGACCATCACCTCCTTTTATCTCAA
>JAQYVK010000018.1 GCA_030145585.1 Desulfatiglandales bacterium
CTTTTATCTTTTTCCCGATTTCATCGCACAGGCAGATCAACTTAAAGCTCGCGGCATTAACACCAGTGTGGAATTGTGTGAGCGGTTGCTCGATGAGACCGGGGTAGCAACCCTACCGGGATACGCTTTCGGAAGACCTCGGGAAGAATTAACCGCCCGTCTGGCTTATATTAATTTTGATGGGAAGAAGGCCCTCGAAGCAGCAGATAAAATTTCTGCAGATGAGCCTTTGGATGACAATTTTTTGGGGAAATACTGCAAAGGACCCATTATAGCGGTCGAACGGCTGAGTGAATGGGTAAACTCTCGATGATTGAATGTCTCTTGATCCGCCACTGCCGGATTCATCGAGTTCACAAGATAACTATCTGTTTCCATAGCAATTTCTGCATGGCGTGCACAAGAACAGACCTTGGTCCATAAGACATCAGCCACAAAATGATGTGAGTAAATATACCTTGACACACAACCGAGATTACCCATACTATGTGGTATAAAAAGCAAGTTCTTATCAACATCAACTCAACTGGGCAAGACCGGATTGACGTAATCCTTCGAGGCGAAGTCATCTGTCTCTGACCTGGTCCAGAGGGCCAGGTTTTTCATTTCAGACCAAACTAAACATTTTCCTGAATAATAATCGCAGCTATATTTCCTATTCGCGTCCCTGGCCTCGAAAGAGGCGGCGCAACCGACTGAGTGTAAGCACTTCTCATGAATTGAGCCATTTGGAGTCATATTCTATACATTTTTAAGAAAGGAGGTGAGATCAAATCTGTAAACAAAAGGATAGATACGGGATTTCGAGAACAACCAACCTGAAGGATAGGAGAAGAGCATTATGAAAAAGAAGAGCTTAAGTTGCGTATTGGTTTTGGCGATGATCATCGGTCTGTCTGCATTTGTAGTCCCACCAGCAGAAGTAGAAGCAAAACAACCGGTCATCAAGGTTATTTTTGCCTGGCCCAAGCCGGTCAACTGGAACCGAGGGCATGAAAAGTTGGTTGGGATGTTTCAAGATGCATTGGGCGATAAAGTCAAATTTCAGGTCGTAGGAGGACCGGAAGTGGTCCCCACCTTTCAGCAGGGTGAGGCGGTTCGGAGCGGTGTCGTGGATATGTACATGGGGGCGATCAATTACTATTCCGGACAGATTCCCGCAGTCGATTCGATGAAATTGTTCAGAATTCCACCATGGGAATGCCGTGAACGGGGCGTATTTGACTATATAGACAAGCTTCATGCCAAGAAGCTGAATGCCCATTATATGGGACAGAGTCTCCCACACAACGTGCAGTTTCACCTTTATACCATGAAGCCCGCTAATAAAATGTCTGATTTCAAGGGTCGCACCATCCGCGTGACAGCCATTTATAGGGCTTTCGTGGAATCCATGGGTGGTGCTCCCACCGTCATTTCGCCTGCCGAAACCTACACAGCCCTCCAGCGGGGGACCGTAGACGGTGTGGGTTGGCCTTCCATCGGTATCAGGGACCTCAAGTGGAGTGAAGTCCTTAAATATCGTATTGATCCCGGTTTCTATGGTCTGGACGGGGCTGTGACCATAAACCTGGATAAATGGAACAGTTTGTCCAAAGACGTGCAAGACACCATGCAAAGGGTCGTCGAGGAGTTTGAAAGATGGACGTGGAATCATTGGGAGAGTGAGGTTGCAAATGAACCGGCAATGCTTAAAAAGGCCGGTGTAGAGGTCATAAAATTGCCCCCTAATGAAGCCAAAAAGTATGTGGCACAGGCCTATAAAGATGGCTGGGCTGACCTCCTGGCGAAACGGGCTCCCAAGGAGGCCGCTGACATAAAGGCCCTCTTGGAAAAATAGAGTAAGTTATATTTCGAATGAGAATCATCTTCTCTTTAATAAGAGATTATGGCCTCTGTTAGGGGAGGTGCGTGCCTGTCCGATCGACCAGACTGTGACGGGCACGCGATCTCCCTATTTTTGAGTCAAGCCTAAAACAGTGCGACAGAAGGGTGACTGGGTAGTATGTTGACTCATAAGTTCTGTCCGTTGTTTTGGCAATTCAATAGAGTTGTGTATGTTCGCAAAAATCCGAATATCGAAATCAGAAATCCGAAACAATATCAGAAATCCGAATGTTCAAAATTCAAAACGAATTTCGCACCAATCCCATTTGCTGTCTGTTTAGGTCATTCGTATTTAGGTCATTTGATTTTGTTTCGGGCTTCGATATTTGAATTTCGAATTTGAGCGTCTCTTACGAAAACGGGTGTTATATGAGTGCTTTTTCCGAATTTCAAATTGCCATTCTTAGGGACGGCATTTATGAGACGCGGCAGTAGATGCCCAAAAGCTGATCGAATGAGACGGTAGGTATGATAGAGAGAACCAACAAGATTCTGGATGGCGTCATCAACTTTTTCGCGGTTATCGCCGGAATCCTACTGGCGACCATGGCCCTGATTGTCACTTATAACGTGATTATGAGGTATTTCGTAAACAGACCCCCCGTATGGGCCATCGAAACGACTGAATATATCATGGTATACGCGACATTTTTGGCTGCCGCGTGGGTACTCAGACATGACGGTCACGTGAAGATAGATATCATCCTGGTCATGTTATCGAAGAAGAATCAGTATGCTCTCAGTGTCCTGGTTTGTTTTCTTGGAATCGTCGCATGCGGTCTGTTGGCCTGGTATGGTATGAAGGCGACCTATAGCCTCTATACGAGAGAAGTGGTTATGATGAAAATGACGCCTTGGCCGAAATGGATTTTGATTGCACCCATTCCAATAGGCATCCTATTGACCTTCATACAGTTTATCAGGAAATTTTTTGATCTCCTAGCCAGGAAGGATGTTACGGAGTGATTTGGGTCGACGCGGACATGGGAACGGGCGTGAGGTGAACCGATGGAATGGTGGGAATTTATAATCATCTTTTTTGCCTCTTTTCTGGTTCTCCTGGCAATCGGCTTACCTGTCGCTTTCGCTTTTATACTCGTCAACCTTGTCTTCGTGATGATTCTGATGGGGGTAACAGCAGGACCTCATCAGATGATCATGAACATGTTTGATTCCCTCTCCATCTTTACCATCGCACCGGTCCCCCTTTTTATCCTGCTCGGCGAAATATTGTTTCATTCCGGGATGGCCTTACGCGCCCTTGACGCACTTGCCAGCATGCTGGGGAAGCTTCCGGGACGACTCGCCGTGCTGGCCAATCTGGGTGGAACCATTTTTGCCGCCCTCAGCGGCTCCCCCATGGCAAACACGGCTATGCTGGGTTCTATCCTGGTCCCGGAGATGGAGAAACGCGGTTACAGCCGTCTCATGACCATTGGCCCTATCATGGCCACGGGTGGGGTCGCGATGATTATTCCCCCGAGCATATTATCCGTTGTCTATGCAACCATCGCGGAACTTTCGATTGCCCAACTCCTGATTGCCGGTGTGATTCCGGGACTCATCATGGCGGCCAATTACATGACCTACATTATCACTGCGTGCATCCTTAAGCCCGCACTGGCGCCCAGTTATGATCCTGAGAAGAAATCAGGAAAGGAAAAACTTCTTCTCTTTATGAAGCATGTTGCTCCCTTATCCATACTCATGTTCTTGGTCTTGGGCCTGATCTTTTTGGGAGTAGCAACCCCCACGGAATCTGCTGCCGTGGGAGTCATTGGCGCCGTTATCATGTCCATCTTCTATGGCGGTTTTTCTTGGGGCATGATTAAGAAATCTGTCACCGCAACAGTAGGTATCACGGGCATGATATTTCTGATTCTGGCGGGATCCGCCATATTCAGCCAGATCATGGCCTATACGGGCGCTACGAGGGGTGTCACGGAATTTATCGTGGGAATGCCGTTACCTTCCACAATGAAAATTCTTTCCATGTTGTTCGTCGTCTTTCTATTGGGCATATTCATCGACCAGGTTTCTATTATGATGATCACGATTCCCCTTTTTATCCCCGTGGTAAATGCACTGGGAATCGATCCCTACTGGTTTGCCATCTTGATGCTGATCGATCTGGAGATTGCCTTGACAACGCCGCCATTTGGCGTTTTGCTTTTTATTATGAAGGGTGTTGCCCCCAAAGGCACCACCATGGCCGATATTTACAGGGCCGTTTTCCCCTTTGTTTCCTGTGATTGTTTTGCGGTTTTGCTCGTTTTGCTCTTTCCAGCCCTTGTGAATTGGCTTCCAGCGTTGATGCTTTAGTCAATTACCACCCCTAAAATGGGTGGCTTGAAGGTGACCATGAAAGGTTCTTTTATATTTCTCACAGAGCACACAGAGGTCTCAGAGATACTTGGTCAGGATTCTTGAGAGGAGAATGCCGGCTGAACACTATCGCATCGTGTATTGCTATCGCTTTTGTATAATCATGCTTGGTGCTTAAATCCAAATTACTTTGCCGAAAGCTGATTATTTTTATGTGAATATTCCTCTCAAAAGTTCAGGAATAGAAAAAAACATCTCTGTGATCTCTGTGTGCTCTATCGAAGCGGGCGAGAGGCCAAATAAATCACCATCCTGTCTGCAAAGCATAGATTGGACCATCCCGTTTGAGGCGGAAAGGTTTAAGGCATTAATTAAAAATATAATTCATTCCAACAGCCCTATGATATAACTGAAATCTCTTTTTTGTTTTTTCCCGCAACAAGGGTGAGAGTGTGAGAAGGATCAAAAACAGGAGGTAAGAAATGAGTTCAAAATTGATGAAATATGAATTTATGACCAAATATACCGCTCAAGATGAATGGATTGAGGGAAAAGGGCTATTAATATGGCTGGCGTTTTTTTTCTCAGAAATCGGAGCCGGAATCTATTTCGTGGCCCTGTTTTTAAACTTCCCACCAGGGTGGTTGTTAGGATGGCTCCTAACCCTCATATTAGGAGGTCTCATCCATTTGGCTTACCTCGGGAGCCCAATCCGCGTTTGGCGCGTCTTTTTTCGTCCAAAAAGCTCGGAAATATCACGCGGCATGTGGGCGGTTCTTCTTTTCGGTGTGTTCGGTTTTTTTCAGGTCCTGCCGGTTGTTATTCCCGGCCTGCCATGGGCGGGAGACAGTTTGATCTTGAAGGTCATTATGGGTGTACTCTGCTTCCTTATAATCACACATGGTTTTATAACCATGAGCGTAGTCAAGGCACTTCCCTTGTGGAATTCATCAATGATGACCCCCCTCTCACTGGTGTCGGGAATCTGTGTGGGAAGCCAGGTCGTTGTTTTGATGTTGTCCATAACCGGAGTTGAGCTAAACACGGTGGAGCTATGGGCCAGGTGGTCCTTATTGAGCTATATGGGGGTTTTGGTCATGTTTCTGTTCGGTACTGCGCACGCATCGGAGGCTGCGCGGGTATCCGTCAGAGAACTTTTAAAGGGCGATTCTTCCATTCGTTTCTGGGTCGGTGTGGTAGCCACAGGGATCATGATCCCGTTAATTCTCACTCTTGTGGTTTGGGGAAGTGGGCTGGAAACATTGAGCGGCGGCATTTTATATCCCCGCTTTATATGTATACTGATTGGTGATCTGGTCATGCGTTACAGCATCATGAAATGTGCTTTATATTCGCCGGTCGTTTGAGAAGTCACTTGCTTTGTATTCTTGGGGGACTCCAATCTTAGTAAATCCACCGGCGCTACTGGTGAGAATTGATTAGATTAAACTTTTCTATGCGTTTTTGGTTGAAGTTAAATTCGAAATCCGAAGCACGAAATACGAAACAAATTCTAAATTTAAATTTTCCAATGTTCGAAACGGGCAATAAAATGGTCGTTATTAAAATATGATGTGAAAAAGAAAGTTTTGGTCATTGGAATTTTGATCATTTGATATTGTTTCGAATTTCGAATTTCGAGATTCGGATTTTAAATCTGTTATTAAGCCTATAGGCTCTGAAAAGAGGAGGATCGATGATGAAATCCAAAATATCCACAAGCACTAAACAAGAGGAATATTGGTCTTATTCCATTTGCGCCGGGTGTTATAACCTCTGTGGCGTGAAGATCAAGGTCGTAGACGGTGTGCCGGTCGCAGTAGAGGGTGTGCCTGAAAGTGACCTGGGCGGCCGAGGAGGCATGTGCGGGAAAGGTGTCGCCACCATCATGGATTTTCATGATCCCAATCGGATCAACTATCCCGTTAAGAGAACAAATCCCAAGAAAGGACTATATGAGGATCCGAAATGGGAAAGAATCTCATGGGAGGAAGCGCTTGAAACGATCGCGGATAAGTTGAGGACAGCGATCGATAAGGATCCCAGGTCTATCGTTTGGGCCTTTACACCCGGCCCGGGAACCCCTTTTAAAGCCACAGTCTTTGCAAGTTTCTTTTTTCTTGCTTGCGGTAGCCTCAATCAGGCCTTTGGCGGGGTCGGATCCCAATGTGGTGCCGCCGCGCACCATGCCGGCGCTTTGATGCATGCGGCTTGGGATATCCTTCCTGATTATAGGTTTAGCAATTATGTCCTTCGCTGCGGTGGCAATGAGGGGCATGGCGGGGGCCGGATGGCATCCACATCCATGCGACAGGCTGCAGCAGCCAGAGACAGGGGGATGAGAACCGTTGTCATGGATCCGATAGGTTTTCGTGCCGGGGCTGATGCGGATGAATGGATACCCATCTTACCCGCGACGGACATTGCCGTATTCCTATCGATAGCAAATCTCATTGTCCACGAGATCGGCATCTACGATAAAGAGTATATAAGAAATAAGACCAATGGCGTTTATCTCGTTGGCCCCGACACCTTGTTTGTTCGGGATAAAGAGAGTGGAAAGCCGCTCCTTTGGGACGAGAAGGATAATCAGGCCAAGACCTATGATGACCCAACCTTGTCCCATCCTGCATTAGATGGGGAATATACGGTGAACGGGGTGACGTGTCATACCGGGTTCCACCTCTGGAAGGAACTGATTAAGCAGTATGACCCGGGGTGGGCTTCAAAGATCAGCTCTGTGCCTGAAGAGAGGATCAGGAACCTTGCCAAGGAACTCGTCGAGGAAGCCAGGATAGGCAGTACCATCGAAATCGATGGAAAGACATTCCCTTACAGACCGGCCTGCGTGGTCGGGTACAAGGGCGTGCAGTCACACCAGAACTCATTTCACCAATACCTTGCCATGAATTTGCTCAACGTCCTCCTTGGCAATCAGGATGTTCCCGGCGGGATCCTAGGGTCAGGGACGGTAAGGAGCTTTGGTCATCCCGAGAGCGGACGTCCTAATTTCGAGCCCTTTGGCGGTGTCGACGGCATGCTGACTCCCGGGTTTTGGCATACCAGGACCCCGTGGCCGCCTCATGAGGTTAAAGGACCCGGTCTGGTCAATCTTCTGGATGTCATGGCCGATTCAAGCATGAATCCTTACCCCTACACCGACGATTTTGAAGAAATATGGACGAAGGCCGGGCGTCCCTATGAGGTGGAAGTCTATGGGAATTACGGCGGCAATGTGGCCATGAATATCGTCAATCCGGACATCGCAGAAAAATTTCTTGGCAATATTCCTTTCTCGTTTTCCATCAACACCATACATAACGAAACGACCGAAGGATTTGCCGATATCGTTCTGCCCGATTGTCATGCCTACGAGAGCCATGACGTGGCCTCGTCCATAGGTTTTTTCTTTAATTATCCGATAGGGCTGGACAAATGGAGCTTCCATGTAAGAATGCCTGCCGTTGAACCAAAATTTGAAAGAAAAGACACGCTGGATCTCTTTTTTGAATTGGCCGATAGGACCGGGATCAGGAAAGAGTACAATACCTTTTTGGAAAATTATTTTTCAGGAAAAAGCAGTACGTGGGAGCAGGAGGATGTAGGGGGCGGGGAGCCCGAGATCATCGGTCCGGATGAAAAACTTTCCGGACCCGAATTTTCTGACAGGGTTTTGAAATTCTATTTCGGTGAGGAAAAAGGACTCGATTGGTTCGAGGAAAACGGCTTTATAACCTGGGAAAAGAAACCTGAGGAGTGTTATTGGCGGTATTTTATCGATGCGAGGATCCCCATGTATTTCGAGACGGTGGCAAAAAACAAGCCTAAGGTAAAAGAGATATGCGAAAAATTAGGTATGCACATGAATTGGGATTGTTACACACCTCTCATCACTTATTTCCCTTCGGTGATTTTTACGGAACTGCCTGAGGACTCTGAGTATGACTTACTTGGTGTTTCTTACCGCGATGTTCTTCATACCCACAGACACATGTTGGAGAACCCGATCGTTGATGAGATGAGTGCCAGTAACCCGTATACCTATAATATCGTGATGAATCAAGAAATGGCTGAGAAAAAAGGGATTGAGGATAAGGACATCATTTGTGTCGAAAGTCATTGGGGGGATAAAGTGGAAGGCAGGGTAAAATTATCCCTTCTCATACATCCGAATGTGTTAGGTGTCGTTGGTTTGGGAGGATGGGCAAAAGGGAGACCGATCGCCAAGGGAAAGGGCGTAAATTTCAATGCATTATTGAGATCGGATTATAAGCATATGTGTCCTGTCGTCGGGTCGCTGGAGATCGTGTCAAGGGTGAAGGCCTATACGGTTAAAAGGAGGACGGAAAAATGAGATGGGGTATGTTAATAAATCTGGTTAAGTGTGCCGGGTGTTATGGTTGTGTTATAAAATGCAAACAGGAGCATTTTTTGCCCCCGGATGTCATGTGGGGGAGATTGCTTATGTCGGAGGCTGAAGGCCAATACCCCAGTGTCAAAAAGAATACGTATCCGGTACTCTGTAATCACTGTAAAGAACCGGTATGTGTGGAGGTCTGTCCGACCGGTGCTACCCTGCAAAGGGAAGATGGCATTGTGGAGGTTGACTCAGACAAGTGTATGGGCTGCAGATATTGTTTGATTTCCTGCCCCTACCAAGTCCGGACCTATATGTCTTCAGAAGACAAGGAGTATTTTCCCGGTCAGGGACTGACCGAGTTGGAAGAGGCGGGTAAAAAGCTTTACCCTCATCAAAAGGGCGTAGTCACAAAGTGTAATTTCTGCCTTGAGAGAGTCGATAAGGGAATAAAGGAAGGCCTGAAACCGGGACAAGACCGTGAGGCAACGCCTGCCTGTGTCAATATATGCCCAACCAAAGCAAGATACTTTGGTGACCTGGATGATCCGGACAGCGAAATTTCGGTGCTGATCCGTGAGAAGAGGGCCGTTCCCCTTCATCCGGAACATGGTACTGAACCTTGTGTCTACTACGTCATAGGCTGAGAGTCCCTGTCGCTCACCTCACCTCCAAAAGACTAGGGGGCCCTTAAAGAATTTGAAGTCATCTCAAAAATAGAAAAATGGTTCGAGATCAAGCCTCCGGCCCGTAGGGCCTACGCCCCGGAGGGGACGGTGAGAGGATCTGAAGAATCCCGACCATAGGTCGGGGCTTCTTCCAAGCTATCCGCGAGGATAGCAGGACACATAGAGATCGAGCTATTTAGCATTTTTGAGATGACTTCTAAATAGCTCCGACAGGAGGTATAGCCGATGCCGATAGATCTCATCCTGCCACTCAGTATTGTCATGGGCCTTATTGCGTACGGCCTTATTGCCAAGTGGTATGTGATGCCGGTGCTACGAACCTTACCCCGAGCAAAGGCGCTGGTGCCCCTTCTTCTGCTTCATTGTTTTCGCTTCATCGGACTTGCCTTCTTGATACCCGGTGTCACCTCGCAACCCCTGGACGCGAGGTTTTCGAACCCGGCGGCGTATGGCGATTTGCTTGCTGCGTTGCTGGCGTTTTTGGCCATCCTTGCCCTGCGTCGAGAGTGGCGCATTGCGAGTGTTTTGGTTTGGGTATTTAACATCGAAGGGGTCCTTGACCTCCTGAACGCCGTTACTCAAGGTCTTCGCTTCACAGAAGATGGGGCCCTCGGTTCTACCTACTTCATCCCGGCGATCGTTGTGCCCGCTCTTCTCGTTACCCATGTCATGGTTTTTATTATTCTGTTGAAGGGTGAACCCGAGAAGGATGGCGCCTAAATAAGGCATCTGCACAACATCAGCTTCCAATTGACCTCCTGAAGCGCCGCTCATTCCTCACCGTGCTTTTGGGGACAACTGAATCAAATTGAAATGTGGAGAAATCCATATAGTGGTAAATATGATGTTTAAATATAGACCCGCTGAAAAAGAAGACTGTGCAAAACTGGCAGAATTGATAAACATCGCATCCGGCGGTATTATGGAATACCTTTTTCATGATTTGGTTACCGGGACGACGCCGGTTCAAGTTGTCGCTCGCAATCTTGAAAGCGAAAATTCGCCTTACTCTTATAGAAGCGCGATTGTCGCAGCGGAAGAATCTGATGTAATGGGGATGGCCCTCTCATTTCCCTCCTCTTATCACAAAATTACGAATACTATGAGAAACTATTTCCCCGCGGACAGGATGGAACATTTAAGACACTTTTACACATCACGTGTCGAAGACAGTTGGTTGCTCGATGCATTGTGCGTCATTGAAAGTCATCGACGGAGGGGCGTTGGGGAAAAACTGATTTCACTCACCAAAGAGAAGGCGGTTAAAAATGGGTGCAGAAACTTGTGTTTAATCGCTTTCGCAGATAACGCTTTAGCCATACCCTTTTATAAACGTACCGGATTCGAGATTGTAGAGAGAGTGGAACTCCGGGGAAATGACTTTATTAAACATGAAGGCGGCTGTTTGCTGATGAATTGTGAGATCACCAATTAACAAAACATCTTTATAAAGTCTATAAATTTGGTCCTTCAGAGTTTAGAGTGGGTCATACGTTATATTGTGTCTCCCAAGATCAGTTATCCCAGGCAATTCAAGCTTTGGAACGATACAAAAATTGGGGAATTGCGTCCTTATTTTAACCAGTTAAATGTATGATCTGCTATGAGGAAATGCCTACTCTAAATCGACTTTCAGACCACCATATGTAGGGTTACCCACTCTAAACTCTGAAGGACCATAAATTTTAACTTGAAAATGGAAAAAAAAGTATCAAATTAAGATAATATGGTGTTAGGCAAGAATTCGCAGTATTTTCAAGCGCAATAGGCTAATGGAAATAATATCGAATAAGGGGGTTAAGCAATATGAAAAGTTTG
>JAQYVK010000019.1 GCA_030145585.1 Desulfatiglandales bacterium
TGTATCCGGTCACGGAGTAAAAAGCAGAGCTTTTCCAAAACTTGGAATCCAAGCTCTTTGTTGCCCAACATCATCTCCCTCAAAACCGTCCCTTTTAGGGACACGACTTTTGTCTGTTTTTGACAGGAGGCGGAGGACATGAGATTGTGGGGTTCTCCAAGAAGGGTAGACCAGCATCCAAAGACCCGTCCCTTGCCAAGGATTCCGATGACGGCCCTTCCTTTTTGGGTACCCAGGTCCATGGATCTTTCCAAGAATACATGGCCTTCTGCGATTATGTAGAGGTGTTCTCCAAAATCCCCTTGCCGAAAAACGAACTCTCCGGGCTCGTAGGTCGTCGGTTCACAGAGCTCGGCTATTTTTTCGTGATCACTTTTTTCCAGGTCTCTGAAAAACTCGCTGCCTGCAAGGACCGGCAGAATCTCTGATGTGGCCATCAGGCGCCTCCCTCCTTTTTGATCTTAACCTCTATTCAGGTCATGGTCGTCTCAAAAGCTCACCGATGGAAACAGTTTTCGGTCGGTGTGCGGCAGAAACAGGGCCGCCACATATTCGTCCATGAAGGGCTGGTGATGGGTGAGCTCTATGTTCGTCATGGACCGGGAGATGTTGAGTGATCTCTCGAGGGCGGTTTCTGAAAGGAGGCAGACACGTGCACCGGTCAATGAACTGTTTCCTATAAATTCTATTTTTTCAAGGGGAATGTCCGGCAAGAGTCCGATGGCAACCGCTTTAGAAATGTCTAAAAAACTTCCGAATCCACCAGCTACATAGAGGGTTTCGATCTTGTCGAAGCCGAGGCCGATATAATCCATGAGTGATTTGATGGCGGCAAAGACGGCCCCCTTGGATTTGATCAGGTTGTCGATGTCCGGTTCTGAAATGACGACGGCATTACCCGTTTCCGTCTCATCAGGGGGAGCAATAATATACTGGGGCACATCATCCTCATACGTCAGCCGCGCATCATTCAGATCCCGGTGAAATTTTCCGTCGGCCCCAATGATCCCGTTTTTTACCAATTCGTATATGCAGTCGATCAGCCCGGAACCACATATTCCCACAGGTGGTGCATTTCCGATGGTTTGGTAAGTCAATTGACCGTTGGAGATCTTTACCTTTTCTATAGCCCCCTTGATTGCCCGCATACCACACCGGGTCCCGCCGCCCTCAAAAGCTGGGCCGGCAGAAGCGGAGCAGCATACGAGCCATTCATTGTTTCCAATAGCGATCTCGCCGTTGGTTCCGATATCGATCAAGCCCCGGACTTCCGGGTGATCTGCGATTCCGCATGCCATAACACCGGCAACGATGTCCCCGCCAACATAGGAGGCAACGCTCGGAATCGTTTCTAAAATGCCGTTCGGGTTGATATGGATCCCTATATCTTTTGCCAGAATCTGGGGATAAACGTCAGCCGTCGGGACGTATGGATCAAGACGGATGGAGCAAGGGGTCAGGCCAAGGAGAAAATGGCTCATGGTCGTGTTCCCCGCCGCCACGATGGCATTTATTTCATCAAGGGGAATCTTTCTTTCTTGGGTCAATTTTTCTATAAGCTGATTGATGTTCTTGATCACCGCTTCCTGAAGGGGGTGAAGTCCATCCTTTCCGCAGGCGTAGATCATTCTTGAAATGACGTCTTCCCCGAAGCCGGCCTGAAGATTGTGGGTCCCTTCAACCCCGATAACCTTGCCTGAATTGATGTCCACCAGTTGAGCCACGATCGTGGTGGTCCCGATGTCAAGGGCAATCCCGAAATTTCGGGCAGTGGTATCTAAAGGTTCGATTCTTATAATGCGGTAGCCCTTTTTGTCTTTGACAACCGCAGCCGTAACTTTCCAGTCGTGATCACGCAGGTTGTCAGACAATTGCTGCAAACAATAGAGAGATATTTCGTAAGAATGCCATCCGAGCTTCTTCCTTAAGGCCCTGGATACTCGCTCGATATCGGAGATGTTATCTTCGAGGGTAGGTGAAGGAAGCTCGAGGTATATCTTTCTCACAAGGGGTTGAAAATCGGATCGACCGGAAGCCTCTGCCCCTTCTCCGGTCATGATCTGAGCTTCTTCTATTCGTGAGTCGGGTGGTATCAATACCTCTAAATCATCGTGGATGGTCGTCTGGCATGCCAGTACAAATCCTTTCTCTAATTCTTCTTTGGAGAAAAAGGCAGAGGCCTTTTCATCAGCCGTCGCCTCGCCCTTCCTAATCAAAACACGGCATTCCCCGCAGACCCCCTGCCCTCCACAAAGGTTATTGATATGAACATCCGCCCTTTGTGCGGCCGCCGCAATGGTCGTATCCTCATCGACCTCAACCGATACTTCATTCGGGAGAAAAGTGATTCGGTGTTTTTTCATGTCCAATAAAAACCTAGTAATTTTCCTGACCAAAAATTAAAATTCTGTTTGTTTTTTGCTCCGAAACCTAACATCTGAAAAAATGCTTTTCCAAGAATGAAGATAAGGCCAAGATATATCTTTCATTATATTGGGTTGTTGAAATCAGTATATCATTCTCTGGCCCACCGTAAAAGGGATTTGAAGAGTTATCTTTTATATGGGACTATTTTTTGTTGACATACCATATATTGTGCTCTACTATACAACCCTTTCTACATATGATCCCACATCAGACGAAGAAGGAATAAGGGCGTGTCCTATTTCTTTTCTGGTATACCTTAGATAATGTCTTTCTCATAATAGTTTATAAAGTGTCATGAGGACACTTTTTGTCGTTCAAATACAAAATAAGTTGTTTTTCAGGAGGTGGCCATGGCTCGCGAAATAAAAACTCTGGTAACGGAAGAGGGGACATTCGATCTTTCATCCTATAACTGGGATGAAGACCTCTTTTCCGATTTACTGACCAGAGGGAACCACATCAACGCGGATCAAGCCATGGATATCAGTAAGTCGCTGAAAGAAGAGATCCAGAAGATGGAACTCCACACCATCACCATTCCCCTCCTTGAAAATATTATAGAGGCCAAGTTTCTGGAATTTGGATTCACCAAGACTTCCCCCATCAAGCTGAACAGTTCAATATTCAGGCGAGAAGAACCGGTCCTTTCCGAGAACGCCAAAACAGTGCTTGAAAGGCGATACCTGAAGAAGGATTCCAAGGGAAAGGTCAAGGAAACCCCTGCCCAGATGTTCAGGAGGGTCTCAGACCATGTTGCAAAGGCGGAGAAGAAATATGGTGATGAGGCCCATGTGAAAGAGGTGGCGGAACGTTTTTATCAAATGATGACAGAGTTCAAATTTCTCCCCAACTCTCCAACCCTGATGAATGCCGGGCGAAGGCTCGGGCAGTTGGCCGCATGTTTTGTGCTTCCCGTGGAAGACAGCATGGAAGGTATCTTTGATGCCTTAAAAAACGCCGCCCTCATTCATAAGTCCGGCGGGGGTACCGGTTTTTCTTTCTCCCGGTTGCGACCAAAGAACAGCCGAGTGGGGACCACGGGCGGTGTCGCATCCGGCCCCATCTCTTTCATGAAGATATTCAATACGGCGACCGAACAGGTCAAGCAGGGTGGTACCCGGCGGGGGGCCAACATGGCCATGCTTCGGGTGGATCATCCCGACATCCTGGAATTTATCAATAGCAAAAAGCAAAACAAAGAACTGACGAATTTTAACATCTCCGTGGGCATCACGGATAACTTTATGGAGGCGGTTAATCATAAAAGGTCTTATGATCTCATCGACCCAAGAGGAAATAAGAAGGCTAGTGAGTTAAAGGCCGAGGATGTCTATAAAGCCCTGATCCATCAGGCATGGGACAACGGAGATCCCGGGGTCATCTTTTTAGACAGGACGAACCGGGATAACCCCACGCCCGCCATTGGTGAGATCGAGAGTACGAATCCTTGCGGGGAGCAGCCTCTCCTTCCCCTCGAAGCCTGCAACTTAGGTTCTATCAACCTTGCCAAATTTGTGAAGGAAAAAGATGGGCTAACATCCATCAGTTATGATGAACTGAAAGAGATGATCTGGCTGTCCGTCCAATTTCTCGATGATGTGATAGACATGTCCAAATATCCTTTGCCTGAAATTGAGGAGATGGTTCGAGGCAATCGCAAGATAGGCCTTGGCATCATGGGATTTGCGGATTTGTTATATCGAATGGGGATCCCATACAACTCGGAAAAGGCCATTGAACAGGCTGAAGATATCATGGGCTTTATCCAGAAGACTTCCCGGGAGGCCTCCCAATCTATGGCAGAAGAAAGGGGTGTGTTTGGAAACTTTGATAAAAGTATTTTTAGTGAGGACGAGAACGCCCGTTATAGAAATGCCACCACAACCACCATTGCTCCCACTGGGACTTTGAGTATCATCGCCGGGTGCTCCAGTGGTATCGAACCCTTATTTGCCCTTAGTTTTATTAGACGCGTCATGGACAATGACGAGCTGATCGAGATCAATCCCTATTTTGAGCAGATCGCCAAAGAGAGGGGGTTTTACAGCCCGAAACTCATGGATGAAATTGCCCAAAGAGGAAGTATCCATGATATGGAGGAGATCCCGGAGGAAGTGAGGGAGGTCTTTATAACGGCCCATGATGTGACACCGGAATGGCATGTTCGAATGCAGGCCGCCTTTCAAAAATACACGGACAATGCGGTTTCCAAGACCGTTAACCTGCCTCGAGATGCCAGCGTAGAAGATGTCTTCAAGGTTTATAACCTCGCCTATGAACTGGGATGCAAAGGTGTCACCATTTATCGTGATGGGAGTAAGGAAAATCAAGTCCTCAGTTTTGAGGAGGGAAAAACAGAGACGACGACTTCCATGGCGGACGTCCAGGATCGGCCGGAGACCCTTGACGGTTTCACGACCAAAATGGTCACAGGGATGGGAAATCTTTATGTCACCGTGACGGAGGTAGACGGATGGCCTTTTGAGGTTTTTGCCACAATCGGTAAATCCGGTAAATCCACCACAGCCAAAACGGAAGCGATCGGTCGCCTGGTTTCGCTGGCGCTTCGGTCCGGGGTGCACGTCGAGAAGATCGTCGAACAATTAAAAGGCATCTGCGGAGAGCACCCCGTTTTTCAGAAGGACGGTCTGGTCCTTTCCATCCCGGATGCCATTAGTCGTGTCCTAGAAAAACGTTATCTAAATGACAAAGACCACAAAGCTCATCATAAACATGAGAATAGCCTGCTTGGAGAGACCTGTCCGGATTGTAGGCAGACG
>JAQYVK010000020.1 GCA_030145585.1 Desulfatiglandales bacterium
CCGACCTGCGGTCGGGATTCATCAGATCCTTGCGCCGTCCCCTCCGGGGCGTAGGCCCTACGGGCCGGAGGCTTGACCTCGAGCCATTTTTCTATTTTTGAGATAGCTTCTAGTAATCTTGATAATCGTATTGTTTTCAGACCCCTTCGAGGGGTCTTCCAGAGGCCTTCCGCTCTGCGGGAGAAGCCTCCCTTTGTTGACGCCTGCCGCTTCCGCTGGCGGACCTTGCAAGGTTTACGGCTCATCGCTTACCGTTCACCGTTTACCGCTTACTGTTCACCATTTATTGTTTGGTTGTTTGATCGGTTTCAAGAATTGATTTGACGATTTCCTGGACCCTAGGGTCCCCATCGTTAATCAAGGACGCCAGCACTTGGTTCACTTGAGGGTGAGAGATTTGACCTAGGGCGAAAGCAGCGGCCGCCCGGACCTGGGGACTTCGTTTTTTTCGAAGCAAGAAGAATCCTTTTGGGTCCAGGACGTTTGAGAGGGGCTCAATGGAGGTCGGGCTTGCGATCTGCCCGAGTGCCTGGCAACAGGCGAGGGAGATTTCCTCGTCCTTGGTGGCACTGAGGAGGGAACTTAACGCTTCATCAGTCCTTGGAGGATTGAGTTTTGCAAGGCATTTTACCGATGAGACCGCCAGGTTGGCCTGCCCGTTCTTGACCAGGTCCAGGAGCATTTCTATGGTTTGGTGGTCGTTCAGACGTTCCGCCAACTGGACGGCTGCTGCCTGTACGCGGGAGTCTCCGTCACCCAAGGCATAAACCAATTCGCTCTTCAAGTCGGTGGTCAGGGTATCGATGATGTCCAAGATCCGCAGACGTTCCTCAGGGGTGATTTCCAGTACCAGCATTCTCTTGAGACGGTTTACGGCGGCAGGCCCCTGTTTTTTCATTAAAAGGGCCGCAATCTGGCGTGCTCTTGGATCATCTTCCTGTTTGATTATCTCAATGAGGAAGGGTACGGCCACCTTCTTCAAGCTGTTGAGAAGCTGTGCGGCGTCCCGCCGCCTGGATGGTTCATTGGATTTAAGATCATCCACAAGGATTTTTTTAACGGCAGGCTCCAATTTTCTCTCCAGACTCTCTGCAATGACCCGAGCTTTCGTGTTTTTGGATGCCTCCAACTGCTGCTGGCGCTCGTTAAGAGAGGATAGTATCCGGGCGGCAGTCGGGTACTCGACAAAACGGATCAAGCTGGTGACCAGGTTGCTTAAAAAGGGTGCCATCTTTATGATCATACCCGGATCTTTTTCTTCGGAGAAAGCCTCGAGTAGGGGACCGCTCACTGATTTTACGAAATCCTGCTGGAAGGCGGGCTCGAGGCTTTCAAAAAGATCTTTCGTGACCTGGAAACCTTTTTTGCGGATGGGCAATCCGTGACTCCGGAGTCCCGAGAAGAGCCTTTGGATGTTCCGGCTCACCTCATTCCCTCCATTGTTGAGATACATTTCCTTAATCAGGTCAGGGAATTCATCTAAGAAGGACTCGAAGAATTCTTCGTCTTCAGAATCCTCCTCATTCGACAAACTTTGGGTCTCGAGCACTTCCTTAGTGATCACCATATTCTCGGTAGGCACCATGGCCTCCGCCACGTGAATATCGTAATTATGTTGGTTGAAAAGGATCCCTGTCAACCCCTTATCTTTTGAAAAACGCTCCCAGAATTTGCGGTCAACCTCATCGGTTTGGAGGTTTCCCAGTACGCCGATAAAGGCCTCTATTTCTCGAGCTGAGAAGGTCTGAAGAAAGGTAAGGCTGTTCAGCCCGACGGTCCCAAGATAGTTCTGCCAATCATGAGCGATTTTTTTCAACTCGGAGGCGAAAATTTTCTTTCCATTGACCAGCAGAGCATCTTCAGCGCGTGAGAAGGTCAAGATGCCTTCCTGTCTAATATAGTGTCGTAAGTGTTTAGTGAGCTTTTCTAAGGCCCTCCTGATCACGTCGCTCTTGATGGGGTAGAGTCTGATGTTTTTTGAGGCGCCAAGAAGGCTACGCAAAATTTCCCGCAGATATTGTAACTCCCTTTTTTCACGATCCTCCTCGGATATGGTCCCATCAATTTTTATATTGGTGGCGGAATCATTCGCCTTTCCCCTCATGGCATACCTGATCTGTTTTAGATCGATATGCGTCAGCCCGTTTTCGATCATGCGCTGTTCCCAGTAACGTTCTTCAATCATTTTCTGATCCGTTTGCCCCACGGCGCTGATCAGACCATCCACCTCTTGATTGGTCAGGCCTCTCTCGAATGCGATACCTTTTAGCTGGAATTGGTCAAGAAATCGGAGCAAAGACTTGGCAGCCGGTTTGAAATCGGTGATGTCTATCTTTCGGCCGTTGATCACCACCGCCTGCTCCAGTTGAAGGATGTTCAGTCTCTCATTGTTCTCGAGAATCCGGTCGATGGAACCCTTCAATTGCTGATTCCCGGCAACAATGGTCCTGGAGCCGGGAGGGTAGAGTTTGATATTTCGCACGGCCACCATAAAATCACGGATCAGCTTCGGAATGTAGGCCATACTCCCCGGGTTAAGAGGGGCATCCTCTTTGTAATCATCGCTGTCCGTAGCGTCAGTATAACGGACCGCTTCCTGGGCATTGAAACTTCGGCTGTTGGACGTCGTCAGGATTTGTTCGTAGATCTCTGCCTTGGCCTGGTCTTTCGAACGTTTGAAATGATAAGCGACGCTGGAGGCCGACGGCAGTTGCTGATTTTGATAAAGCTTTTCATGATAATTCCCGAGGCGATCGTGCAATTTCTCCTTTCGGTCCTTGTCGATGGCATCGTAAGTCACTTCGAGAATACGCTTCCCGATAAAGCGCACGGTCTCATCATTTAACTGAAAGTCTGTTTGGAGAAGACCTTGACCCACCGCATGATCAATAAAATCCAGGACCTTCGCTTCCATGGCATCAGAACTTCCTATGAGCATACTCAAAGAGACGTCCTCACCGAGGGCGGACATCTGTTCGAGGATCTGCCGGTCGTCTTCGTCGAGGGCCGCAATCTTTTGGCTTATGATTTCTTCAAGGGACTGTGGAAAATAGCCTTCCTCAACAGGCTGGATGATCCATTGGCGGCCCACGAGGCTTATTTTCTGGTCCAGGATCATCTTCCTCAAAATTTCGGAGATGAATAGGGGGTTTCCCTTGCTCACCTTTACGAATTCCTTTTTAAAATCCTCAGGGATCTGTACGTTGGGAAAGATCCGTTTCATATGCTTGGTGAGGTCCACGGCCGTAAGAGGGGTGAGAGGGAGCTTTTGAATACCCAGTTCCTGCTGGTAGGCCCTATAAAAGTGTTCCAATGGAACGGTCTCTTTTTCCCCTTTGGCGCTATTGATCACTAAGGAAGTCCCGCAGATTAATAGGGGTATGTCGCCTTTCAGAACCAAACTGCGGAGAAGGTGCATCGACGCCTCATCTCCTAAGTGAAGATCATCGATGAAAAGGATAAGAGCGCGGTTATCCAGGAGTTTTGGAAACAACCGGCCCAAGGTGGTGAAGATACCCTCACGGAGTTTCTCCTCATCTTCACCTTTGAGAATCTCCTGATCGTCGCCAAGCTGAGGCAGGACCTGGGCCAGGTAGGCTAACTCATTCGGTTTCAATCCCTCTAAGATCCTCGCCCCTTTGTCTTCCCGTTGATTTAAAATTTCGATCAAAATATTCGTGATCAAATAATAAGGGCGGAACATCTCTTGAGAGGAGCCGTTTACCTTTACCTGCCAGATTTTTTTCTTGGCCAGATTCTGACGGACGGCCTCTAAAAACTCGGTCTTGCCAATCCCAGCAGGGCCTTCCATGATGAGAAATTGACTCTTTTTTTGGCTAAATAACTTTAGGGCCTTGGCGACCCAGGAAACTTGCCGGCTTCGGCCGACGATTTTTACTTCATCTATCTGCTGAACGGCTGTTTTGCTGAAGACCTCCTCCGGATTGACCTTACCGGCGTTTATAAAACAATTGCGCCCCCTCTTTTTGGCGGAATAAAGGGCTGTGTCGGCTTGTCGGATGAGGTTTTTTGCGTCTCGAGCGTCCTCTGGGGCAGACGCAATCCCCATGCTGAACGTAATTGGAAGGGGGGCATCTAATGTGTTGGGTTGGAATGCATCTGACCGAACACGTTTGAGCAATTGTGCGCCTATTTCCAGAGAGGCCTGCTTGTCCATTTGCATCAACAGCATCATAAACTCGTCACCCGCATAGCGGATAGCCATGCCGTTCTCCCCAACAACCTCTTTGAGTAGATCCGCCACCCAGATCAAGGCTTGATCGCCTGTCTGATGTCCAAAATTATCATTGATTTTCTTAAATTCATCCAAATCCAGCATGATAAGGGAAAGAGGCTGCTTGTTTAGGGCATCCCATTGGACTTTGGACTGAAAATATTGAGAAAGAAAACGTCTGTTGTATATGCCGGTGAGTTCATCTTCATAGATGAGGCGTGTGGGGTCTTTGCCTGAATGTGCCAGGGCATTGAGGAGGTTTTTGGGGTTCATAAAGGTTAAGTGGGTAACAGTTTAATTTTCTTGTAGAAATCATAGCCTAAAAACCCTTAAATGTCAAGTTGGAAGGAGGGGTCTGTTGATGTCCTCGAGTAACGGGAAGGGGTCAGCCGCCACGCTTTTTCCGAAGTTTTCTTACATTTTCTTTCCAGCCTTTTCGCTTTTTGCCCCTCGTTTGGGATCGCGGGCCGGGTCCTCTGTCAGGATCTAAAACAAAGCTTCCAGGCATAAAATCCGGCGGCCTTTCCTCAATTTTCTTTGCGCTTTCCTCACGGTCGCTCGAAACATCCCGAGAGACAGGCGGACCGGTGATATAGTCTGCCGGAACCTCTTTGGCCAGAAAGAGTTGACCGAAGGCATAGAAAGGGACCCCCTTATTTTCGGCTTGAAGGGCCATGACCTCTAATAAAACGGGACTTTGATCACGACGCGTTCCTATCCGTATGGCCATCTCCTTTTCGGGAGAGAGGGTGAGAAATTTGCCCGTACTGGACCTTAGGCCCTTCTCCAAAACATGGGGATGGGCCCTTCTTCTCACGGCCACAAAAAGGATTGTTGGCAGTCCTTCAAAAGGATTCTCAAGGTCCATTTGCCATTCCCTTTTCAGGACTTTTATCCGCTTGTCATCCCATTGAAATTGAGCTCGATCATCTCCCATGAGGATCTCATTGAAATGGCCTTGTCTCACATACCCCCACTCAGGCTCTTCATGAATGGCCTGAAGAAGGTCTTTATAGGGGATATAACCATCAGGGTCCGGGACAAGACCAAACTCATCGGGCCGGTATCCAAGCATATAGACCATGAGACGACACAGTTGTTCTCTTCTTATTTGATTTTTCTTGGGCACAGATAGAACCTCGTTTAAAACCTATAAACCTTCCCGCTAAGGCGGAATAGTCCAAGCTATGCTAAATGGGCAAGGGAGTGATTTTAAATGAATGAAGAAGCAAAGCTTCCGCCTTCGCCAGCTCACCAATAGCGGGCAGGCTATGGCGGGACAGGCAAATTACAAAATCCAAATGTCAAATAAAATCCAAAATCCCAATGCCCTAAAAAAAAGTGAATGGTGATCAGAAAAAAAACGAAAATCGAATATCGAACAAGGCCTACGCCTCGGAGAGAATAACTAATGTCGAAGGACGGTTAGCTGTTCACCGTTTAAGGTTCACCATATTATTCCCCTTTCGTGCTTTCGAAATTTCGTGGTTTCGTGATTATTTGTTTTGGCATTTGTCATTTGACATTCATTGGGCATTTGGGCTTTGACATTTGTAATTTGAATTAATTTTATTCATATATTTTGAACCTTTAAGGATTATCATCAAGCCATCACTTTAGGGATTATTTTTAACTTTTCATGGCCTCTCGCAACAAATGTCCTTTGGTTTTAAAAAGCAAGGGGCTTAGACTTACGTGATAGGTATGGGGGTTGTGGAACCGTTTGTAGGCTGCATCGAGTTTATGGAGGTTTCCTAGGGTATGATCACGTATTTCATGGAGGGGAGGGCAGTTGTAGACCAGTTTCCCTTTCTGGAATACAGGCACCATGAGTTCCCGCATTTCGAAGTCTGCAGGATAAGTCTTCTGGATATGGGGGACCAAGGGGTGGTGCACCTTAAAGGGGATCCTCTCGGGCATCCTCTCCTCATCCAGGAAGAGTACGTCGCCCCGTATCCGTCCTTCCTGATCAACCATCCTTGCCACCTTCTTCAGACCTGGATTGGTAATTTTTTCTGGATTATCGGAGCGTTTGATTTTGGGGACCATCTGTTCTTCCCCTTCATTTAAGGCTGTCAGCTTGTAAACGCCACCCAGGGCAGGGTGTGAGAAGGATGTCACCAGGCGGGTCCCTACACCCCAGATATCTATACGGGCTCCCTGTCGTTTCAAACTCTCTATGATCCATTCATCGAGGTCACTCGAGGCGACGATGGCAGCATCTTTCAATCCCGCTTCATCCAGCATTCGTCGGGCCTCCTTGCTCAGATAGGCCAAATCACCACTGTCGAGGCGGATGCCCATGAGTTTGAGACCTTTTTCCTTCAACTCGCGCCCAACCCGGATGGCGTTGGGCACACCGCTATGAAGCGTGTCATAGGTGTCCACCAAGAGGAGACAGGCCTTGGGATACACATCCGCATAGGCTCGAAAGGCCTCTATCTCACTCGGAAAACTCTCGATCCATGAATGGGCATGGGTGCCGCTCACAGGGATATCATACAAGCGCCCCGCCAAGACGTTGGAGGTCGAGTCCACGCCGCCAATATAGGCCGCCCGGGATGCCATGGAAGCCCCTTCCGGGCCGTGAGCCCTTCGCAGCCCGAAGTCGATTACAGGGTCACCCTGGGCCGCAAACCGGACCCGGGCCCCTTTGGTGGCGATAAGGGTCTGAAAGTTCATCACGTTCAGGAGTGTGGTTTCGATGAGTTGGGCCTCGGGCAACGGGGCTGTTACCCTGATTAGGGGCTCATGAGGAAAGACGACCGTACCCTCTGGAACAGACCAAAGGTCACCTGTGAATCTGAAATTCTCCAGGTAGTCAATGACATCGTGGGAGAAGATACTCAGTCCCTCGAGATAGGAAAGGTCCTCACGACTGAAATGGAGACTTTGTATATACTCGATCAGGTCCGAGAGACCTGCTAGTATGCAATATCCGCCATTGTCCGGGACTTTCCTGAAAAAATAATCAAAGTTTGACCATTGATGTGTCTTTCCCGTCTGGACATATCCTCCCACCATGGTGAGCTGATAGAGATCCGTCAATAAGGCCCTTTTGGACCACATTGAAAAATCCTCCCAGGTAGCACATTCGGGGATGTTACTCCGATTTTTTTTTGCTTTGCTGGGCATGAGCTAATCCCGTTCAAGGCGGGGAGCAACGTATTAACAACAGGTAGATCCTCCTGGTTGAGCACTGGGGCTGTCCTGGGAGTCATCAATGCAGCAACATGAGGCATTCTGACGTCCAAGGGCTGCATTGATAACAGCGGCTGCACATCCCACACCGGAGTTCACACTGATCGCCTCGGCGGCACAATTTTTTGCGCAGGCCCCGCATTCCATGCAGGCATCACGATTTTGGATTCCTACCGAACCGTTATTTTTATAGAACACTTCATGGGGGCATACCAGGAGACACATGCCGCATCCCACGCATTTCTCGGCATCCAGGTCCAGCGAAACCACGTCTTTGAGATAAATCAATCGTTCCATATTATTTTACTCTCCTTCGTCAGAACACTACGGAGTGTTCTGACATTCTTATCAGGATGCCCCGCGCAGGAGCTTACTCCTTATGCCAGGAAAAGCGAACTGACCCAAAGGCCAAGACCGGCGAGTCCGGCCCCGATCTCCACAGGCACGGCCCAACGCATTTCTTTCCTAACGCCGGAAAGAGAGGTGTATGTCGAAGAGCCGGTAAAGTTCATGGCCAAATAGGCTGTTATGGCGGGAATTAGAAAAAACCACGCCAATCCTTCAAGACGGCCTGCCCATGAGGCCAGGCTTCCCTCCCTTGATATGACGATGATTGCGGCCCCAATGAGACCTATAACCAGTCCCTTGGTCGAGAAGGCACGGCCTGGCAACCAGGGCAACAATAGAGGAGTCAAAACCGTACCCGTCAGGAGGGCGGCCAAGATGGCTGGGATCGTAAATAGACCATGATCCAGAATATTTTTCCAAAACCCGCCGGGTCCTAATAGTCCGCTGAGTAGAACAAGAACAAAGAGAACCACTGCTGTCCCCTTTAAAGCGGGGACAAGCTCCATGGGGATCAAAGCCAACCTTTCCCGGACAGGGAAAGCCTTGAGCCTCATTTTAGGGGTCGCCTTCCATCCATTGTCCTGGAACGCGGGAAGATCCAGGGCCCGAATCGGCCCATAGATCACCTCAAAACCGGTCAGTTTTTTAACACGGTGGGCCTCGACCCCGGGACCTGCCAGTTGGGGCAAGATCAGTTTACGGTGCGTCACGACCTTGGCAAGTTCGCTCGATTCGACACGCCGGGCCAGTTCCTCCGTGCCAAAGGTCCCTTTTCCCGCAGCACACCATACGTTGATTCCTGCGGTATCCAGGACCAAGATCCAGGCATCCCGCCCAGAGAAGGCCACTCGGAGCAGGTCAAAGCTCATCTTGTAATTGGCCGTGACAAGGACCGGGGCCTCAGCATCCGGTTCTCCCAGGGCATAAAGACCCGGATCAACGGTGTAATGCATGCGCCCTATCCCCCAGCGTGCCTTATAGGCCCCCAATCGGTCCGCCCAGGTCATTGAATCGGAAACCCGAGGCAAGTTTCCGGCACCTGAAGGGATCGAACCGACAACAAAAGGTTGCTCCAGACTGGGAAGGCTCACCTGAGCCTTGCCGGTTTGAGGTCAGCAGCCAGTTTCGGGAATTTTTGCCCCTTCCGGCCCGGCCATTTTAAACTCCGCCTGAAGGCTTTCTTTTTCATTCATTGACTTGTCTCCCATTTAACTCCTGGATGTTGTAAAGTTCCACATCGCAGGCGTTTCGCATGGCGTTTAAAAAAGTTCTTACAGACTCATAGACCTGGGATCGCTTCTCCTCAGGAATCCCCGATCGAATTCCCTCCACAAATTGGGAAAGGCAGGTCCAGACGTCTTGCAGGATCGATTCACCTTTTTCTGTCAATCTCAAGTTGATGGCCCGGGAGTCCCGGTTCGATTTCTCTCTGATGAGAAGTTCTTGCTTCACCAAGGGTTGGACCAACCGAGTCGTTGTGCTCTTTTCAACAGAAAGGATTTCATGAAGCTCTCCCTGTCTCAGTTTTCCCCTTATGGACACCTGGTCCAGAATAAAAAACTGGGTGAAGGTCACGTTTTCGCAGAAAACCGCTTCCTGCTGACAACACCGAACCGCCCGAGAGAGGTCGGATAGAAGGGAAAACATCTCACGATGCCTGTTGGGGACTGGATTTGACATGGTTGCATTATACAACTAACGGCCTCATTGTCAAGAGAAATGATTCCTTCAGAAGCCAGCCGCCGTCGTTTGCCCACCATCGGTGGGCCGCCCGCAACGCAGCGGGCCAACTATGGCAGGCCAGGGAATACAGAAGATAAACAGGGATAAGGTGCAAGGCGTACCGTATTTATTTCCAATGGTTCATGGATTCTTTTCACCGTAAACCGCATACCGTAGACCTTACACCGTTTTAAATAATGTGCCTTCTTTTCGGTACGACCCTTGTTATTGGATGAATAATATGTTTATACTTGCCCGGAATAAAGCGTGATCTGGTTCATGTGGCACTTGCTGGGGAAGTGTGGGTATGGAAAAAGAGATTTCTGAAAAACGGGCCG
>JAQYVK010000021.1 GCA_030145585.1 Desulfatiglandales bacterium
GCCGGAATGACAAGTCGCTCCGCTTACCCGCCCATGAAGTTATAGGGCGGGCGACAATAAAAAATTTGCTTCGCCTGAAGGCGAGGGGTTTTAACCATCCCCGAAAGAGACACTAAATCGGAGATGATCCGGGAAATAAAACTTCCTTAAAAAGTGAATAATAGTGCTGAATAATGGGAAAAAATGTGTTAGTATGCCAAAAAAATGTGTCCTTTCAATTTAATGAGCCTGAAATGAATGATTCAGAACACACTTCTGCACCAAACTTTATAACAAACATCGTTGCGGAAGATTTGGAAACGAATAAATGGGGAGGCCGGGTGCATACCAGATTCCCCCCGGAGCCCAATGGTTATCTCCACATTGGACACGCCAAATCTATCTGTCTTAATTTCGGTATAGCCGCCGAAAACGCGGGAGGGCTCTGCAATTTACGATTTGACGACACCAACCCCAGCAAAGAAGACATCGAGTACGTGGACTCCATCATGGCGGATGTCCGATGGCTCGGGTTTGATTGGGAAGACCGTCTCTTTTATGCCTCGGACTACTTTGAACAGCTCTATGAATATGCCCTCCAATTGATCAAAGGGGGTAAGGCGTATGTCTGTGACCTGAGCGCTGAGGAGATCCGAGAATACCGGGGCACCTTTTCCAAGCCGGGGAAAGAGAGTCCATTCCGCAACCGTTCGGCCAAGGAGAACTTAGATCTATTTTTGCGCATGCGGACAGGGGAGTTCGAAGATGGTTCCCGGGTGCTTCGTGCAAAAATTGATATGGCGGCCGGAAACCTGAACATGCGAGACCCTGTCATTTACCGCATTCTAAGAGAGGAGCATCATCGGACCGGCAATGATTGGTGCATATATCCGATGTATGATTTTACCCACGGCCAGTCCGATTCCATTGAAGGGATCACCCATTCCATTTGCACGTTGGAATTTGAGGACCACCGGCCCCTGTATGACTGGTTCATAGATGAATTGGAAATCTATCATCCCCGGCAGATTGAATTTGCTCGCCTCAATCTAAGTTATACGGTGATGAGTAAACGAAAACTCCTGGACCTGGTAGAACAGGGCCACGTTTCTGGTTGGGATGACCCTAGGATGCCTACCCTCTCAGGATTACGGAGACGGGGTTATACACCGGAATCCATCCGTAACTTCTGTGAACGGATCGGTGTAGCCAAAAGGGACAGTACTGTTGATATCGCTCTACTCGAGCATTGCGCCCGGGAAGATTTGAATAAACGGGCCGCGAGAGTTATGGGGGTGCTGCACCCCCTTCGGGTAGTCATAGACAACTATCCGGAAGACCAAGTGGAAGAGTTGGATGCCCAAAACAACCCCGAGGATCCCGATATGGGGGCCAGAAAAGTCCCTTTTTCCCGTGTGCTTTACATTGAACAGGAGGATTTTCTTGAGGACCCACCCAAGAAATTCTTTCGTTTGGCGCCCGGCCGCGAAATCCGGCTGAGATACGCCTTTTTTATAAAATGTGTAAATGTGGTCAAAGATGAGAAGACTGGGGAAGTAATCGAGCTTCACTGTACCTATGACCCGGAGACTCGGGGTGGTTGGGCGCCGGATGGGCGGAAGGTCAAGGCAACCCTCCATTGGGTTTCTGCAGAGCACAGCCTTCCGGCCGAAGTCCGTCTTTACAATCACCTCTTCTCGGATCCAAACCCAATGGACGAGAAACATGGCGGGGATTTCTTGGCCGTCTTGAATCCCAATTCCCGGGAAAGGTTGACATCCTGCCGTGTTGAACCAAGTCTGGCAGATGCAGCTCCCGGAAGTCGATATCAGTTCGAGAGACAAGGCTATTTTTGTGTCGATTCTGTTGATTCCAAAGATGGGGCCTTGGTTTTCAACCGGACAGCCACATTACGTGATGCATGGGCCAAAATTAAAAAAAGATAAGATCTTATCTTTTTGCAAAGTTTCGTAACAAACTGGCAAATCGATGCCGTACATATTTCCTACTGTATGCGAGCCGATGCTGGATACTAGATACTCGATGCCGGATAAAAAAAACGGGATTCAAGGTTATCCAGCATCCTCGCCTGCCTCGTCCGAACGAGGACGATGACGGGCAGGCGCAACCAGCATCCAGAATCTCGTCTTTGAAAAGCTGATCGCTGACAGCTGGCAACTGATAGCGGGCCCTGGATTCTTTAACGTGCGTGACACAACCAGTGGTCTTGTGCTTTAACATCTGTTGCAAAAAATATAGCGAAAGAGAATAGAGGCAATTCTTTAGGAGGTTTCACAATGAGAAAATCCGTATATTTCATCTTCACCTTTTTCCTTGCTGCCCTGTTAAGCGGATGTGCCGCTAAAGATATGACACTTTCGAATCAAGGGTATGAGGAACTGACAAATGCCAACTACGATCAGGCTGAAAAATATTTTTCAGAGGCTCTTTATATAAACCCGGATAATCCTTACGCGCTTCTCAATTTGGGTCAGGTCTACCAAGAGACGGGGAATCCTGCAAGGGCTCGCCAAATGTATGAAAAGGTCATTGCCCTCGACCCTTCGGATGAAGAAAGACAAGCCACCTATGATTCAGAAGAGGGGAAACCCCTCGTAGAAATTGCCATGGATAATTTAGAACTTTTGGCCGGGAAATCAAAACCGGTAAGGCCTAAACCTATGGGTCCGATTGAAATGCCGACCTCCGAGACCATGTCGCCAGGGTCGTCTCCTGAAGGGATGGCTTCAGAACCCATGGAAAAACCTCCTGAGGATGTCAAAATAGTGACGGCTACGGAAAAAGGATATTACTCAGTTGGTGAGAACGATAGCCTTTACGACATCGCAGGCCGTAAATACGTGTACAGTAATCCCCTGAAATGGCCCACCCTCTATAGACTGAACATGAATATTTTAGGAGACATGGAGGCCACCAAGAATTTTGAATACCAGGGACTGGTGGAAGGCCTGGATCTCAGAATCGTAACACCTGATGAAGCCTCAGAAAGGTTGATGGCGCTTGGTGAAAAAGTATGGGTGGTCCATGTTCGGTCCACCCTCGAGTCCGAAAATATTGTTCCTACCGCGGTCAGGCTTATGGACAAGGGATATCACGTCTATATGACCAAAGCGACCGTTAAGGGAAAAGAATGGACCAGACTTCGGGTTGGATTCTTTAGGGACGAGCCTGAAGCGGCGAAAATCAGAGAAAAAATCGTCTCATTCATGGACTCAACAAGAGACTCATGGGTTACCAAGATCCCCAAGAGTGAATTAGAGAAATTTGGAGGGTATTGAGATTCGGTATTAACCGGTATCCAGTATCTTGGATCCAGTGGCCAGGACCCAGTATCCAGCAACTGTTTTTTTGCACCCTATTTGTCAGTTAAGTCCGTGATAAAATTTAAAATCTCAGCCAATGTATAATGTCAATGGCATTAAATTTGCAATTAATTCAGAGGGCCCCAATATAGAGCAGAGCTTCTAATTTGGTCAACCGCTCGTCGAAACAAGGGGCGTAGGAAATAAACAAAGGAGAGTAAATGTTTCAATGACACAGACATGCCCAATAGGGGGCGGTAAGGGCGGCAGTGGAAAGAGCTTTATCACGTCGAACCTCGGCGTTTTGTTGGCAAAGCAGGGCAAGAGGGTCGTGCTGGTTGATTTAGATCTAGGCGGTTCTAATCTTCATACTTTTTTAAGTCTTAAGAATCCAAAACTGGGCCTCCATGATTTTTTAATTAAAGACTATAAGACCCTTGACGAAGTTGCCATTCCCACCTCAATCCCAAATCTCTCTTTAATAAGTTCAACAAATTGCTCCCATGAAATCGGCAACCTGTTTCATTCACAGAAACTTAAGATAATAAGGGCCATCAACAAACTCTCGTACGACTATGTCCTTTTGGACCTGGGGGCTGGAACGATCTTCAACATCTTAGACTTTTTCCTCATCTCAAATAAAGGTCTGTTCATTATAACACCTGAGCCGACATCCATCGAAAACACGTTTCAATTCATTAAAGCGGTCTATCTTCGAAAGATCAAGCAGGTATTGAAACAAAAAGCATTCAATTCCTTTGTCAAAAAGCTTCAAGCCAAAACTAAGAACACCCTGATACGATCACCTATGGAGCTAGTAGAAATAGTTCAAAAACAGGATCCTAAAAAGGGAAAACTTTTGCAAACCGAGCTGGAAAAATTACAGTTTAGGTTTATTATGAATCAGTTTCGAAAAGAGACAGATGTAACGATGGGAAACAAAATTGAGAAATTGTGCAATAAACACTTTTTTGCGAAGTTCCAATTTTTAGGCAACATCCGGTATGACGAGAGGGTTCACGATTCTATTTATTCACGGAATATATATATGAATAGATATCCATACTCCATAACCGCGGTGGATTTGCAAAATGTTGCGGGGAAAATCACGGAGACCCATGAGGATCCCGCATTAAAAACGGTGAAATCATCATGAAAAAATACGAAGAATTAAATCACTACGAGGCACTGGAAATACCCCCTGGTGCTTCCCCCTTTGAGGTCAGCCAGGCCTATAAGGACGCCCTCTCAATTTATAATGAAGATTCCCTGATTACCTATTCTTTCTTCGATGATGATGAGAGAGACCTCATTTTGAAAAAAATTGAGAAGGCTTTTTTAACCCTTATCGACCCAATAAAGAGGACCACTTATGACAGAAAACTTGTCCGTAGCGGAGAGGCCGATGAGTCTATCCTGACCAAAAAGGAGAGGAAAAAACCTATTTCTCTGTTTCAAACCAAATATCCCAGAAACAAAGGCATTTACCTGAAAAAGATCCGCAAAAAAATCGCGGCGAAAGATATGAAAAAGTTATCGAACGAAATCTTCTCGAGTGATGTGATATCCGGAACTGATTTGAAAAATCTAAGAGAATCTGTAGGTATAGACTTGCAGGAAGTTTTTGAGGTCACCCGTGTCAATATTCCCACTCTAAAATCAATTGAGGAAAATGAATTTGATAAACTCCCGCCAACCATCTATCTGAAGAACTTTTTAAAATCCTATTCAGATATCTTTCAATTGGATTCGACGACGATCATTGATGGTTACATAAAAAGTATGACCATCTACAGCTAGGATATTCGCTAACCCTAACGCCTCCTCTCATCTCCACCCCCAGTCGGCAGATCGAAAGACTTTTTCATATCGATCTCGGTTTCATTATAACTTACAACGATATCCTTCCCTTTAACCAAAAGATAAACCCAATTTCCATCTTTCCATGCGCGTTCGCAAACCAACCGCTTACCGCTTTTAAAATAAACCGTACCTGGCGCAAAAAGGTTCATTCCATCGGGTCGGTCATTCTCTTGTCCTGGGGGGATGTGGCTCCCGCGGTTCACAATCTCAACGAATGTCTCATCTCTCAGAACCGCATCGAAACTCGCCACTGTCCTTGGCAGTGACCGAAGTTTTAGTCGCACGGGATGCAGGGTTTTTAAATAATTAACAGGCATGGCGAAATTATTTTTTCTGCCATAATCGAGAAAAGCGGTTGCTATTCCAATCACACTGCCCCTTGAATTGAGCACGGGTGCACCACTTCTACCCGGCCGTATGGATGCGGTGATCTCTATCAGTTTGATCCCTTTCGCTTCCATCACTCCTTTAACGACCCCCAATGAAATCGTCTTTCCTGCCCCCGGCTGGTCTCCAAGAACGATGATATCCTCCCCCACTTCGATGCTATCGGAATCTCCTAAAGGCAACGGGATCGTGTTGCGAATCGAAGTCCTCGCTATGGTAAGATCGACCTCTGGATCATCTTTTATGATCTCAATAATGACCCCCCTTTCACCTTCTGAGGTCTCTATTATAGCTTTTTCACTCCCTGCCAGCACATGGTGATTGGTGACTATGTCACCCATGGTGTTTATGAAAAAACCGCTCCCTGATGACAAGGGCCGACCCTGTTCATCAAACGACGTGATCGACACCAGGGAGCGGGTGGATCGATCCGCCATTTGGGATTTGGACAATTGTCCGAAGGCGAGACCACCCAACACGAGGGTCAATAGGGGAATAATAGCAAGTTTAAGGAGGGATGTTTTCATGATGTGACCACATTCACTGGGAATTTGAGACTTCACTCTATTTCAGTTAACAACCACCCTTAAAAGGGTCTTTTTACCTCTCGCAGAGCCCACCCGCCGGCGCTAAAGCTATGGCGAGGCAGGCAGGGGTCACAGAGTCTATTTGCCATCCCGCTTGTCGAAGATGCCGCTTGCGGTGCGCGGGACTCAATAACATTATAGCCATTCATTTGGATCTGGACTGAACTCTACTTGCAGTAATCCGCAGGCTATCAAATCGGCTAGTGATACTCGCTGATGAAGTTGAGTAGATGTGAATTCGAATTTCCCGCTGCTTGCAGCGTGAAATTCGAACTTAATCCATAGGTCCCGTAAGGGACTGATGGTTGGTCTGATTCGGGATACCTGTCCCGCTTTTGAGCGGGATCAACGAATCAGGCCAAAAATAATAATTCTCTCTGAGTTCTCTGTGTACTCAAGCGACCAACGGGAGCGGGTGAGAGAAAAACAAATCCTCTTTCCCGCATAGCTTGGACCATCCCGCTTGGCGGGAAGGTTTATGGAATTAATTAAACAACAACTGTATTGTCAGGCATGGATCACAGCCCATACACCGGTGTATCCTTTGGATAGGTTATAACAAATTCGATGTTTATCTCCTCTTCCTCCCCAGGCTTAATGTCGAATGCCCAGAGCATGACCCCTTCCTTGTCCTGGTAATTCTCCTTTTTCGGCGTGGGGGTGACAACAAGATCCTTCACAACGATCTTATCCGTCCTAGAAACGGGAATACTGTCTATGATTTCGATACTAATGGGTTTCCCTTTTAGGTTTTCCAAAGTGATTTTATAAGCCAACTCCCTGACGATCGTGCCCCTTTGGATCTTCCCGAAAAAGGTCTCCTTGATCTTATCCTTTATCTTCTCTCGTCTTACCTTGACTTCTCTGTCAGCGCCCAGATTGAGATCAAACTCCTGACCCGCTTTTTTTTCATTTAGAAACGTCTTGCCCACGAAACGACCGCCAAAATGGACATTCAGTGGACCGCCCAGCAATTCTTTGTCCGCGCTGGTCCTGCACACTAGAAAGCTCAGAGGACTTACCCTGGGAACGGTGTGGTAAAAGAATGTCCCCTCTAGGATCTTGGAGAAAAGAGGAAGTACCGTATCTTTATCCTGTGATTCAATGGTTATTTTTCGAGGCAGTTCGTATTCAAACGAGAGGGGGAGCTCTTTTCTGACAGCCGACGCAAGTTCCGCTTCTTTCATTTCTCCTGATGCCATGGGGGCACTCTGTGCATCGAGCATCATATCGGATTCTTCTGCAACCCTTGACATACCCTTCGATAAAGCGCGCTTCCGTTTGGCAGGAGTCAGATCCAATAACCAGCTGCCCAAAGACGGCAGCTGTATCCCTCTGATCGGAATGATGTTGGATATCCTCAATGAAGTATCATTCCAGTCCTCTCCCGTCTTTTGCCTCATTTTGGAGAACATCTTGAGATTGACTTCTTTTAAATCCAAAGGTACATCCGCCTTGTATAATGGCCCCCAATAGGCGCCGCCAACCACGTAACTCGTCATGATCTTGAGGCCTTGGTCTTTTTTCGAGTTAAAGAGAATTTCGATCACCCTTTTTATCTTCTGCCGCCGGTTCCTCAATGAGGCCAGCTCCCTTTTCAAAACGGCCAACTCCTTATTGCCTTCCTCGAATTCAATCTCCAGGGATTCTTTTTTGGTCCTGATCGCCTCAAACTCATCCGTTAAAAACGATAGGGCCTCCTTTAGATCTTCCGTCTTAGGGAATTGTGTCTTCATATCTTGAGGGATCTGCGTCTTAGAAAAGTCTATGAGCGACCCAAGAAACGCTTCCTTTTTCTCCAATATCTTTTTTTCATTCTGCAAGCTCCTCAGCATACGCTGAAGGTCTTCAATCTTCTTTTCCAGTTCCTTGATATTTTTCTGAGGTGACTCTTTCAGATGGATCTGTTTCAATTGGACGCCATAGATCTCGCCCTCTCCAAAGACCTTTGCAGAAACCGAATCACTGTCCACTCTGAAGGCACCAACCTCTATGGAGAACTCGTTCAGCCCTTTTTTTGCCTGCACTGTTGCTTCCCTGGTAATCTGTGCCTGGTTGGAGAACAACGTGACTTCCGTGATGCGGGAAGGAATGGTTTCCTGGGCAAAGGACGGGACTGTTGTCATCATAAAGAGGAATAAAATTGCTGTGAGCCGTTTCATATCGCCTCCTCGATCTCGCTGATAGTTCTCATCCGGAAATACTTATTTCCGGATGAACATGAGCTAATATTTTCGGAAGTACAAATAGGTGGAATTCCCGTTATTTTGAAAAAAGTATAGGATAGACAATATTGTATGTCAAGTTTGATTGACATACAATATATTGTGGATGTGGGCATGGAATCCATTTTTTATACTTGGCAGACTTAGAAATGAAGCCTACCTGAGTTCCTGCGCGAGGAGGCTATACTTTATGATAACACCGGAATATCAATAGGAAAGATTTTCTTGACAAATATCAACCAACTGGCCAAATTAAAGCAAAACAGCATCAAAATTCACGATCGACTATTAACTCTGTGGCATATAAACAGGGGCAACCCTTCAAGAATTCTGCCCACGGGTAGCACGAGTTTGGAACTATTACCAAGTCGGGGCCTCCAGAGAAGCCCTCAGAAGCTGTTCTCCACGAAAGGATTCAATAACCAATATTCAGGATGTTTTAAAAAAGGAGGATAGGAATGTCTTTAGAGAATCTCATTGAAGCCGATGTCCTTGTGATAGGCGGTGGTCTAGCCGGATGCTTTGCATCAGTAAAGGCAAAAGAGCAGGGCGCAGACGTCGTTTTGGTGGACAAAGGTTATGTCAGTAAGACAGGGGGAACCCCTTATGCCGGTGATACCATGGTCTTTAATCCTGAGTGGGGGCATGATCTCGATGCCTGGATGGAGCAGGTCAGTGTTCTTGGTGAATACGTCAACAACAGGCAATGGAATGAGATCGTTTTCAAGGAATCCTATGACAGGTTCAAAGATCTTGAATCCTATGGCGTCAAGTTTTTGGAGGAAAACGATGAAGTCGTAAGGCTTCCACATCCCTTGAGCACGCTTGATATGCCTGATAAGGACAAATTTCCCCCTATCGTCAGTCAGGTTGTCCACTGGTTACCCGGCTGGGGTGAGGCGATAAGAAAACATGTCGAGAAGAGCGGTGTAAAGCTCATGGAGAGGGTTGTCATTTGTGAACTCATAAAGAAAGAAGAAAAAATCGTTGGTGCCGTAGGCTTTCCAGTGGACAAGGAAGAGTTGATTGTTTTTAAGACAAAGTCAGTTGTGATATGCGCCGGCGGAGGAGGATTCAGGCCCCCGGGATATCCAACCCATGAATTGACTGCAGACGGCGTCGCACTCGCATACAGGGTGGGTGCGGAGGTGACCGGGAAGGAGTTTGTGAGTCCAATGACTGTTGGAAGTCTCGAACCCCATCCGGGCTGGGAATCCATGTATGAACATTTTTCCAGCGGGCATTCTGCGGCGCTTCCTGGTGCGGCCAAAAATGTGCCCTTCCTTGGCAGGCGAATTAATGCGGAAGGCGAGGAAGTACCCCACAGGGGAATGTCATGGCACGGGTGGATTGATGTGCATCATGAAATACATGCTGGAAGAGGTCCTCTAACCATGGATGGCCCGGGTGGTAGAAAAATAAGCATTAATGGGCCAGGGGCAGGAGGCAGTATGCACGGTCACGCTACGGCCGGTATCTTTTCTGCTGATACCGACGGCAATGTCGGTGTGCCTGGTCTTTATGCCGCCGGAGACAGTCTTGGTGTTCAGTTTGTGGGTTCCACATATTCAGGTTTCGGCTTTGCCACATCCTATGCCTCTGTCAGCGGAGCGAGAGCAGGGTGTGCTGCAGCCGAGTTTGCCCGAAAATGCGGCGATGGTTCACTCGACAGGGACAGGGTTGAAGATCTGAAAAAGTCAATCAAGGGTCCATTGGAACGCAAGGGCGGATTCAGTCCCAGGTGGGTCACTGAGATCCTTCGCAGTTATATGGTTCCCTATTTTGTCATGTATATCAAACATGAAGACCGGCTGAAGGCTGCCCTTACAAACGTGGGGTTTATTCGGGATCATTTGGTGCCCAAAATTACCGCAAGCGATGCCCATGAGTTACGTCTTGCCCACGAAACCAGGAGCATGGTCCTCAACGCTGAAATGAAACTGAGGGCTTCCATGTTCAGAAAGGAGAGCAGGGGAAACCATTACAGGGAGGACTACCCTAAAAGGGATGATCCGGAATGGCTCGCGTGGGTTTTATTAAAAAATGAGAATGGAAGCATGAACGTCTATAAGAAGTCCATGCCGGAGGAATGGTGGCCCGATCTCAATAAACCATATGATGAAAGGTATCCGCTCAAGTTTCCGGAAAGCGCATAGACTCGAGCACTTTGTTTAAGGAATGTTTTACTCGAAGATCACTTCGTTTGAACGTTAAAGCATGAGGTAAACTATGGCCATTGAAAAAATAGATCATGATTTGTGCACAGGTTGCGAACAATGCGTCCTGAGTTGTCCCATGGATGTCATAAGGATGGATGAAGAAATAAATAAGGCCGTAATAAAGTATGTCGAAGATTGTATGTATTGCGGCTTCTGTGTGGATTGTCCTGAAAAGGCGATAACCATTCTCCCCGGTCCTACACAGTCTGTAACTCTTGGCTGGGGATAGAATCCTGATCACCATCAAGGCATAAATAACGGCGCGGTGTATGGTTTAAGGCATACGGTTTAAGGTCTAAAATCCTTCAATCCAGTTTTCCGTGAGCCGCTACCGTATACCCTACACCTTATACCTTTAACCTTTTTTTTATTTGCTGGTGATCAGGAATGACCGATAAGTCCCCAGTTACATTCTTTATTACTAAATGAGGTTACGAATTTAGGATGTTCAGGACGGTTTGTTTAGTCGATAATTAGAAAACTTTTAAAAAGTGGTTCCAGTTTATCAGTACGGTGTTTTTATATTTAGGGTATTGTCACATCTTAACCGTCAACCTTCATGGATTGAAAGGAGATTAAATGAGAAAAAGAATCAGTTTGTTAGCGGCCCTGTTTTTATTTTCACTCATAATCATATCACCATTACATGCTAAAACCATAAAGTTGAGAGTACATAATTCAACATCTCCCCAAAGCATTTTTGTTAAGGGTATGCTTGTCCCCTGGTCCAAAATGATAGAGGAGCGCACCGCGGCAATTGGTAAACCTGTTAAAATCAGCATATTCACTGGTTCTTCCATCATCCCGTTTGGCCAGCATTATCGGGCAGTTCTTAAGGGGACAGTGGATATGTCCAGCAATATAGATTCAGATCTGGTCCAGGATGCCGGGGGGGTGGCGGATGTAATGAATCTTCCTTTCCTGTTTAGGACCACAAAGGCGGCGGCTTTAACGGCACTTGATCTGTATGAGAAGTATCCGGAATTTCGTAGCCCGTTCTCAAAAGCCAAGTTGATGTGGTTTCAGCCCACGGGTCCCTCGAATGTAATCTTTTCAAAAAAAGCCTTGAAAACAGCCGAAGACCTGAAAGGCCTTAAGACTTTTGCCCCCAATGAAACCATCAACAATCTTGTTTCATCATTTGGAGGCATTCCTATAGACATCCCGTTTATTGAGGTCTATCAGGCTCTTGACAGGGGTTTGATTGACTATATAGCCAAAGACTGGGAAGCTGCCATGGCCTTTAAATTTTTTGAAGTGACTGGCTATCGAACCCTTCTTCCAATAGGGTTTCAATCGGGCTTCCTGATCGCATCCATGAACTGGGACACATGGAATAGCATGCCACCGGACGTGCAAAAGATATTCGAAGAATTAAATGGACGTTTTATGGCAGAATTCACGGCGAACAATTTTGACAAAACGGCCGGCATCCTAAGAGGCGTGATAGGGGGTATAGACAAAAAACAGGGGAAACAGTATTACACCGTCCCGGACTCAGAGTTCAATAAATGGAAAGACATGGTCAAACCCGTTTATACAAGCTGGATAAAGAGAATGGAAGAAAAGGGTCTACCCGGCAAGGCTGTCTTTGAAGATGCCAAGCAACTCGGGGAGAAATATTCACAATAACACATTATCCCATATTTGCGCCTCACAGGTACAACCGTGCTTGTGGGGCGCAAATTTTATTTTTGCTTGTATTTATTTCTTCTAAAGTTTCAAAAGTTCTATTATTCGATCTGTCCAAAGAGAACAGTATAAGGAAAAGATCTAATGCAAGAAGGTATATTAGCCGGTTTTACAGAAAGAGTCTTATCTCCTGTGACCAAATTGTTTTCAAAAATAGGGTCAGGCATTCTGGTTGTGATGGTTCTAATTACCGTTGCGGATGTCATAGGAAGAAAATTTCTTAATATGCCTGTAAAGGGTTCTTATGAGTTGGGTGAGATGCTGTTGGTTATTGTTGTCTTTTTTAATCTGCCTAACACCGAAATACGGGACGGTAACGTGAGTATTGATATCCTGTTTATCCGTTTTGGGCAAAGAACCCAGAGGATTATCCAAAGCTTAATGTATATCCTGTTTTTAGTCATATCTATTCTATTTACCTGGCAACTTTTTGTGCTTGCATCGGATGAGTGGTCTGAGGGTTTCACCACGACCGTTCTTAAAATTCCCACATCTCCGGTCATATTTCTTGCTGCTTTAGGATGTGTTCTTCTGAGTATTGTGGTCTTGGCGCGCCTACTCTTAATAATGTGCGGGGATAGAAAATGAGCCTGGAGATTGTTGGTGTCATAGGCATTGTTGTTCTGCTCATACTTATGTTTTTGCGAATGCCCCTTGGACCGGCCATGGCATTGGTCGGTATCGCCGGATTGTGGTCTATCATAGGACTCAGTCGGGGTATCTTTGTATTAAGTTCTTCAGCATATGGTGTTGCCGGTGATTATATGCTATCTCCTCTCCCTCTATTTACGCTTATGGCCCTGTTCGCAGGAAGTTCAGGGATGAGCCGGGATGCCTTTGGGGCCGCCCATAAATGGGTGGGGCATTTGCCGGGAGGGTTGGCCATGGCCTCAATGGGTGTGTGCGGCATATTTGCCGCCGTTTGTGGTGTCAATATGGCGACTGCAGCGACCATGTCCACGGTTGCCCACCCGGAG
>JAQYVK010000022.1 GCA_030145585.1 Desulfatiglandales bacterium
ACCGCTTTCCGCTCTGCGCTACTTGGCACGGCGTAGCTAGCCTGTCATTGACGGGCTGGCGAAGACGGCTGCGCATTCACTCTTCGACCCTTTGACCTTGCGACTTCTTGTCCGCCAGTCTTTTTGGCGGATTGGACTTTACTCTTTTATATACGGGATACCGTCTGCAGCTGGTGGTTTTGCCCGGCCGACAGCACTGGCGAGGACAAGCATCGTCAGGATATATGGGATCATATCTATAAACTGGGAGGGTACCACTTTGGGAAGGTAGGGTTTGATGGCTTCGCCAAATCCAAATAGAAGCCCCGCGCCGGCAGAGCCAAGGGGGGTCCATTTCCCGAAAATCATGCTTGCCAGTCCGATAAATCCCCTGCCGCCGCTCATGCCTTTGACGAAATAGCGGGCATGTTCCAGGGAGAGGAAGGCACCGCCCATGGCGGCCAAGGCACCGCTGATCATGACGCCGGCATATCTCATTTTGTATACGCTGATCCCGAGGGTGTCGGCCGCTTCAGGATGCTCACCGACCGAGCGCAATCGAAGCCCGAAGACCGTTTTAAAGAGGATAAAGTGCGAGGCAATGACAACCAGGGCAGTGAGAAAAACAAGGGGAGGGAGTTCGCTGAACAACACGGCAAAGCCGGGCAAATCATGTAAGATGGGAACATGAAGCGCCCCCTCAGCCCTTATCTGTGTTTTGTTGAACAGAAGCCATGCGAAGAATACCGTAATACCCATGGCGAAAATGTTGATGGCCAACCCACTGACGATCTGATCCGACCTAAATGTGACACATACCACAGAGTGGACAAGCCCCAGCAGTATGCCGGATACGATGGCGGAGAGCAGACCAAGCCAGGGGCTGCCCGTGATATTTGTGACAGCCACGGCCGTAAATGCCCCTGTCAGCATCATGCCTTCCAATCCGATATTGACGACCCCGGAACGTTCAGAATAGGTTCCCCCCAATCCTGCCAGTGAATAGGGGACCGCTAATCTTATGGTAGAGGCCAGAATGGCTACGATAGATCCTGTCATGCCCGACCCTCTTCTCTTTTCTGAATAAAATTCATGATTCGTCTGTTAATATCTGTACTCAGGACAGCGAAGATCAAGATGGTGGCCTTGAGCACTAGGATGATTTCCCGGGGGACTTGCGTCGACACATCGATGGCCAATCCGCCATGGTCCAGAACCCCGAACAGGAGGGCGGCCACGACAACGCCGAAGGGGTTGTTTTTTCCGATGAGGGCGACGCCGATGCCGTCAAATCCCAGGCCTTCGAACACGCCATAACGAAAACGGTGTTTGTATCCCATGACCTGGTTCACACCTGCCAGCCCGGCGATAGCACCGCTGATGGCCATGGCGAGGACCGTGTTTTTTCCCACACTGATGCCTGCGCATTCGGATGCCGTCGGATTTAAGCCCACGGCTCGGATTTCGTACCCCAATGTCGTACGTTTCAGAAGAAAGGCTATGAACAGGACAAGGGCGATCGCTAAAAAAATGGCTGTATTCACCAGGTTACTCCTGGGGAAATCGATGCCGATAGCATTGAGATAATGTGCAAGCCGGGACAACTGAGCCGCTTCGGCAATCTTATAGGTGTGGGGGATCCAGGATTCCGGTGGCTTGTAGACCATCGTGAGGTACTGGGTAAGAGCGACAGCGATCCAGTTCATCATGATGGTGTTCACCACCTCATGGACGCCCAGTTTTGCCTTCAAATATCCCGGAATGCCTCCCCAGATACCCCCGGCCAGAGCACCACACACAATGCACAATGGAATCAGTAAAATGGAGGGTAATCCGGCAAAAGTGATACCGATCCAGGTGATAGCGAACCCCCCCATCACCATCTGTCCTTCACCCCCGATATTGAACAAACCGCACTGAAACGCAAAGGCCACGGCCAATCCCGTAAAGATCAGGGGTGTCGCCCGATAAATCACATTTCCCCATCCGTTGCGGTTGCTCAGGGCGGCTTTGAAGATCTCATTATAGACACGAACCGGATTTTCCCTGATCCGTGTATGTTTTAGGATCAAGGATCCATATTCGTTATAGTCGTCTTCACCGATCGATTTCTTCAGAGCCCTCACGAATTCACTTTTATCTGTATAGTCTTTTCCTTTCAGTGTTCGGAGGTCAGCAAGCACGGCGGCCGGAATACCGGTCTCTTGTAATGACAAGAAAGAGGTTTCGGTCAATGAGAAGCTTGTCACAAAGACAAGGATAATGATCCCGCCCACAACAAAGGCAAAAAATACGGCAACGATCGGAGCAACAATTCCCATGAGGGTCTTGTGCAAGAAGATCCGGCCGATTTTACGCTTCAGTGACACAACTCAGTATGCTCCCGTCATCATCAGGCCCAGACTTGCCTCGGAGGCTTCATCCGGATTCATGATACCGACAATTTTTCCCTCATATATTACTGCAATTCTATCGGAAATGGACAGAATCTCTTCAAGATCAGCAGAGATCAGCAGCACAGCCTTGCCTGCATCCCGTGCCTGCAACAGACGCTCGTGAATGAACTCGATGGACCCCACATCAATCCCACGGGTCGGCTGGGCGGCGACCAGACACTTGGGATCCTGATCAAACTCCCGGGCAACAATGACTTTTTGTTGGTTTCCACCGGATAAATTCCCCGCCAGGTTCTTTTGGTCAGGAGGGCGAATGTCGAATTCCTGAATGAGCCGCTCCGCCTTCTTCTTGATCGGGCCAAAATTGATCACATCCAATCCGCGCCGTTTAACATAGGGGATTCGATAATGGATGCCCAGGACCGAATTCTGGGCAACGGTGTAATCCAGAATCAGCCCGCGTCGATGTCTGTCCTCCGGGATGTGTCCGATGCCCTTTTCCTTGACACTCCTGGCGTTAAAATTGGTGACCACCAGGCCATCCAGTTTTACCATGCCCTTCTCTGCCTTACGAAGACCTGTCAAAACTTCAACCAATTCCGTTTGTCCGTTGCCTTCAACTCCGGCGATGCCAAGAATCTCTCTTTCTCGGACGCTGAAGGAAATCCCACGAAGGGCGGGAAGCTGTTTATTGTCCAATGCATGGAGATCTTCTATTCTCAAAACCTCTTCGCCCGGTTGCGCATCCTTCCGCTCCACACGAAACAGGACCTGCCGGCCGACCATCATCGTGGCTATTTCTTGTCTGGATGTCTCGTCTGTCGCTACAGTGTCGACGACTTTACCCCGTCTCATGACTGTCACTCTGTCGGAAATGGCCATGACTTCCTGAAGTTTGTGGGTAATGAAAATAATTGTTTTTCCCTGGTCTTTCAGAGAACGGAGGATTTCGAAGAGCTCATCCACTTCCTGAGGCACCAAGACGGCCGTGGGTTCATCCAGAATAAGAATCTCAGCCCCTCGATAGAGCACCTTGATAATCTCGATGCGCTGCTCGATCCCAACGCTCAGGGTTTCTACCTTCGCCTTGGGATCCACTTTCAACCCATACTTCTCGGACAGATCACGAACGGTTTTATTTGCCAGGTTAATATCTATAAATCCAAATTTTGTGGGTTCTCTCCCCAAAACCACATTTTCAGCGACAGTCAGAGGCGGGATGAGCATGAAATGCTGATGGACCATTCCAATGCCGTGATCGATGGCGTCGCCTGGGCTGGCAAATTCGGCCGGCTGTCCATTGACAGCAATCGTCCCGCTGTCGGGGCGGAGTAGACCGTACAGGATATTCACCAGGGTCGACTTACCCGCCCCATTTTCCCCGACCAGGGCGTGTATTTCCCCCTTTTGGACCAGAAAAGTGACATCATCGTTTGCCACCACAAGGGGGAAATATTTGTTGATATTTCTCAATTCAACGGCAAGTGTGGCCACGTTCTCTGCTCCTCAGAAAAAGATCCACATGAGTGGAAGATCCTGTTAAAGGGGAAAGGGAATTTTGTCGAATTGGGTATAGGGTATTGAGAAGACCTCAATGTTAGTTGCATTTAAGCCCCCTGCCTCTGGCGGTGGACCTGAATAGGTTCTACCGATCCGAGGAGAATATACCAATAAAATTCGAAGTACGAAATTCGAAACAAGTCCCAAATCCGAATTCCTAATGTTCAAAATAGGGGATGTTCCAAAAGTATGCCCAAGAGCAACCCTATGAAAAGATATACTGTTAATTTTTTTGGTTTTGGTCATTCGAATTTAGAACATTCAAATTTGTTTCGGATTTCGGGTTTCGACATTCGGATTTGAACCATAAATATTTTTAGATACCCTTTTCGAACGGATTACTTAAGAACTTCCGTTCTGTAGGAGGAGACTGACTTTTCTCGTATGATCCAAAATAGGCTAAAATCCTACATTGAAATATATGAGCTGTCCGTTGACTGTGGAAAGAAAAATTTAACTCTTATTAAGCGCTGGTTAGAAGGATTATGACACAGAAGAAGCCCCGACCTGTGGCCGGGGTTCTCCTGTTGAAATGGATAGGTTAATTATTTTTCAGGGACCTTGATTTCACCTGAGAGGATCTTTTTCTCAGCATCTGTTACTTTTCGGAGCATTTCTTGACTGACCAAGTTTTTGTTATAGTCGTCCATAGCATAATAGACACCGTGATAGACTGTGTTGTCGATTTTAATCGTGTCACCGAGCCCAAAAACACGCACACCCGCTTGGAACTTTCCATTGACCACATCCTTTATCGTCAAAAAGAGTGCGACATCCACCTGTTTCAGCATGCTTGTCAGCCCGTAATTTTCACCGGTTCCCTCGATGTGTCCTAGTTGGTTCTGGTTGGAATCTACACCGATCACATAGGTTTTCCTCTCTTTTCCAGCCTCGAAGACCCCGGCCCCGGTCAATCCGGAAGCGTGATAAATCACATGGGCTCCCTTGTCAATTTGAGCGAGAGCCAATTCCTTTCCCTTAACCGGATCGACAAAAGCGGATGGTGTCGTACCGGCGTAATCGCTAAAGATTTTACAACCGGGATATGCATAAGCAACGCCTGCTTTATAGCCTGCTTCAAACTTATGAATAAGCGGGATATCCATTCCCCCAACGAATCCGACCCTGTTTTTCCCGTCCGCCTTCGTTTTTAAGCCCGCGATCACACCGACCAAAAAAGAGCCCTGATGCTCCATGAATAGCAGGGAAGAGACATTTGGCTTGTCCGGAATAAATCCATCGATAATGGCGAATTTTGTGTTAGGGAACTCACTTGCCACCGCCTTAATCGCATCCGTGAAGAGGAATCCGACGCCAATCACGAGATCAAAGCCCTGGCTGGCAATCATTCTCAATCCGGTCTCCCTGTCCGCGTCTGCTCCCGGCTCGATCTCCACATGGCTGACCCCGAATTTTTCCGATGCCCATTGCAAGCCACGATAGGCTGAGTCGTTGAATGATTGGTCCCCTTTTCCGCCGATATCAAAGACCATTCCGACCTTCAGTTTGGCCAACGCGGGAGAACTGACAACAAGTCCAAAAACCAGGGTCACAGCAATTAGAATAAAAAAGACCTTTTTCGACATGATGAACCTCCTTTCAGATGAATGTTATGGTTAATGGCATAATGCTATACATAATCACGCCTTCCTCGCTTCTATTAGTACTAGTTGGCGAGTATAATCGGGAATGTTCCTTTAGTAAAGCAAAACCGACTCCTAAAAACGCTAATTATCTATATAACCATGGTTAATAATTATCGTTTAATATCATATAGTTATAGTGGCGCCTCCAAATTCATCGAATTTTCTATACTACATTGTTCCTCTTGATAATTTCAGATATAATACCATCTTACCGAATTCCAGGCTCCTCTTCATCTTACCCCTGTTGAATTTGCACTCTCGAATACCGTATGATAAACTCCGCGCAACCGGGATCCTCCGACCCGTTGTGAAGAACAGATTTATCACGAAAGCACGAAATTAAGAAAACACGAAAAAATCTAT
>JAQYVK010000023.1 GCA_030145585.1 Desulfatiglandales bacterium
AGTCGTCGGTACTGCACAACCCTTAGGGGTTCATATGCATTATGGCGGAGGCCTATTTGGATTTATTGCCAGCCGGGATGAGGAGAAATATGTTGCTGAATATCCTAACTGGCTCGTCAGTTTAGCAAGAACCATAAAAGAAGGTGAATACGGCTTCGGGCTCACCAAATTCGAGAGGACCTCTTATCTAGGAAGGGATAAGGCCAAAGACTTTCTGGGGACAGGCGCAGGCCTATGGACCATAGCGGGAGCCGTCTATATGTCGTTGATGGGGCCTAAGGGTTTTTATGACATAGGGGAGACGATTATACAACGCGCCCGTTATACAATCGATGCCATCTCAAGGTTGGAAGGGGTTAAAGTGCTTTTTCCGGACAATGTCTTCAAAGAATTCGTTGTGAATTTTGATGGGACGGGGAAATCCGTAGAAACCCTGAATAGGGCCTTGTTGGAAGTCAAGATTTTTGGTGGCATAGACCTGTCAGGGGACTTTCCCGAGTTGGGAAACAGTGCTCTTTACTGCGTTACTGAAATTCACAGCAAGGAAGACCTTGATACGCTTGTCGCATCATTGAAGGGGGTTATCGCCAAATGAAAGACCTGCCAAAAGTCAGAGAATTCCATTCGCCGGTTTGGAATGAGCCGATCATCATGGAGATGGGACGAAAAGGAGAGAGAGGGATCCTCATTCCGGAAACTGAGGAAGAGATCAAAGCGATCGTAGGAGAGGCCGAATCCTACATCCCCGAAAAGATGAGAAGAAAGGATATGCCAAAGCTTCCCGAAGTGGGGCAACCTCAAGTTCTGAGACATTTTTTACACCTCTCCCAAATGTGCCTGGGCATGGAGACGAACATCGACGCCGAAGGGACCGCCACCATGAAATACAGCCCAAAGGTGAACGAAGCCCTGGTTCGTTCACCCGAGATGGCCGAGCTTCACCCGCTACAAGATGAAGATACGGTTCAGGGAATCCTTGAGATTATTCATAAACTTGATCTTTTCCTAAGGGAGATCTCCGGGTTGGACCAGTTCACTTTCCAACCTCCGGGTGGATCCATGGCGACATTTACACATGCAAATGTTCTCAGGGCGTATCATGCCGAAAAAGGAGAAGCAGAGCAGAGGAACGAGGTAGTTACGACTATTTTTTCACACCCCTGTAACGCAGCGACGTCAGCAACAGCAGGCTTCAAGGTCATCACATTGATGCCCGCAAAAGATGGATATCCGGATTTTGATGCCCTCAAGGCTGCCATATCTGAACGTACGGCAGGGCTGATGATAACGAATCCGGAGGATACGGGTATCTACAATCCCCGAATCAAGGAGTTTACGGATGTCGTTCATGAAGCAGGCGGCCTTTGTTTCTATGACCAGGCCAACGCCAATGGGATCTTAGGGATAACCAGAGCCAAGGAGGCGGGGTTTGATGCCTGTCATTTCAATCTCCACAAGACCTTCTCATCACCCCATGGAAGTTTTGGGCCCGGTTGTGCGGCATATGGTGTCAGGAAAGACCTGGCCAAATATTTGCCCAAACCGGTCGTCACAAAGCATGGGGACAAATATCATCTGGACTATGACAGGCCGGATAGTATCGGCAAGGTCAGGGAATTCCATGGGAATATTCCGGCCGTTTCCAGGGCCTATTCATGGATCATGAGTCTGGGTGCTGAGGGTCTGCTCGAAGTGGCCCGCACCTCGGTTCTCAATAACAATTACCTGACGAAAATACTTGAAGAAATTAAAGGGACAACCAGATACTATGCGCAGGGTCAATATCGATTGGAGCAGGAGAGGTGGAGCTGGGAAAAACTGACCGAGGAGACAGGCGTCGGGACCCAGGATATTCAAAGGAGGGTGGTTGATTATGGCCTACAATCTTTCTTTATGAGCCATCACCCATGGATCGTTCCGGAACCCTTTACACCGGAATTCTGTGAGTCCTATTCAATCGATGATATAGAATACTGGTGTGCTGTCCTACAAAAAATCTCGGATGAAGCCTATTCTGATCCGGACCTTGTCAAATCCTCTCCCCATCGATCACCCATTCACCTGGTCAAATATGAAGACACGGATAACCCGGACACATGGGCCATAACGTGGAGGGCTTATCTCAAGAAAAGAGGTAAATGAAAACGAAAAAAAAGCTTGGGCTCATTGTCAACCCTATCGCCGGCATGGGAGGAAGGGTTGGGCTAAAAGGGAGTGATGGTCCGGAAATTCTTGAAAGAGCAAAAGAATTAGGTGCCCGACCGGAATCATCCAAGCGAACGATCGATGCGCTAAAAAGGCTCACGCATATTAGGGAAGATATCGAGCTCGTTACATATCCCCATGACATGGGCGAAAATGAGGCCATGGCATGTAACCTTTCGCCTAGGGTCATCGGCAAGATTAAAAAAGGGAAAACCAGCGATCAGGACACCAGGAACGCCGCAGAAGAGATGCTTCGAGGTGAGGTAGATCTCCTCCTCTTTACCGGAGGGGACGGTACGGCAAGAGACATTTATAGCGTCATAGGCGATAAGCTTCCTGCCCTTGGGATACCAAGCGGTGTCAAGATCCATTCCGCCGTCTATGGGGCGAGCCCGGGTAAAGCGGGTGAGTTGGCGGCCCTCTATCTGAGCGGGAATACCTATGAGGTCCGCCTTACAGAAGCGGAGGTTATGGATATAGACGAACAGGCCTTCAGGGAAGACCGACTTTCTGCGAGATTGTTCGGCTTCCTGAAAGTCCCCTATGTAAAAAGGATGCTCCAATGCGCCAAGGCGGGTGGTTGTGCAGGGGAACAGGATGCATTGAATGCGATTGGGGCTGATGTCATCAATAACATGGAGGCTGATTGTTTCTATATTATCGGAACCGGCACCACGACAAGGGCTGTCATGGAAGCGCTTGACCTAAATCATACATTGTTGGGCGTTGATGCCGTATTCAACGGGGAGCTAGTAGGTTCAGATCTGAATGAAGCAGAGCTGTTTGAAATAGTTGAGGGGAATAAGGCAAAGATCGTGGTTGGCGTGATCGGGAGTCAGGGCTATATATTCGGAAGGGGGAATCAGCAAATAAGTGCAAAGGTCATCAATAATGTAAAAAAAGATAACATTATTGTTGTCGCAACTATGGAGAAAATCGCTACGCTGGGGGGAGCCCCACTGCTGGTGGATACGGGAGATGAAAAGCTCGATATAGATCTGAGCGGGTACAAGCAAGTCATAACAGGCCTTGGGGAAAGGGTCATGCTCAAAGTAGAGGCCTGAAACGCATCATTTCAAAGCCGGAGCATTGGGATCATTGCATCAAGTTTGTGAATACATTTAACTAAAAAATTGAGGAGGTTGTATTATGATTGAAGAAAAAGATTTAGAGGAACTGTCATACCCGGACGCACCCAAAATCATCACTGACAGTGTCCCGGGACCCAAGGGCCAAGAAATTCTTGGAGATTCTCACAAATATGAGTCCATGGCTCGCGGGGGAGG
>JAQYVK010000024.1 GCA_030145585.1 Desulfatiglandales bacterium
ATTTTTATCGGGATTGCCCTGAACGCGGCCATATTCCCTCTTCATCCCTGGTTACAGGATGCCTATCCGGAGGCGACCGTTACGGGTGCGGTGTTCATGAGTGTCCTGACGACCAAAAGCGCGGTCTATGTCATGGCGAGGACATTCCCAGGTTCGGAATTTCTTGTCTGGGCGGGACTTATCATGGCGGTCATCCCTGTATTCTATGCGCTTCTTGAAAATGATATCAGGCGGGTGCTGGCCTTCAGTATCATCAGCCAGGGTGGTTTCATGATGGTCGGGATCGGGATCGGAACGGAACTCTCCATCAATGGGACCGTGGCCCATGCCTTTTGTAGCATTCTCTACACAGCCCTCCTCTTCATGTCGGCCGGGTCGGTGCTTTACGCAACCGGGAAGATACGGTGTACGGACTTGGGAGGTCTCTACAAGACCATGCCCCTCACAACGCTTTTTTTTATGATAGGGGCGGCATCCATCTCCGGATTGCCCCTTCTCAACGGCTTCATCAGCAAATCCATGGTCATTAGCGCTGCCGGACACGAGAAAATGGCCATCCCATGGCTTCTCCTAATATTCGTTTCTGCGGCGACCTTTATCTATGCCGGAATCAAAGTGCCTGTCGCCGCCTTTTTTAACCGAGAATCTCCCACCCAGGCGAAGGAGCTTCCCCTCAATATGCAGCTTGCCATGGGGATTGCAGCTTTTCTGTGCTTGTTTGTCGGCATTTTCCCCGGGATTCTCTACCACCTCCTTCCCTACTCCGTGCATTACGTGCCCTACACAGGTGCCCACATCGTTGCCCAACTGCAGCTGATGATGTTCGGTGGTCTGGCCTTTTACTTTTTATTCATCTCCGGCTACTATCCTGCAGAGGTAAGGGGTATAAACCTGGATACGGACTGGTTTTACAGGCGAAGCGGGCGGCTTTTCTATGTTTTTATTGACAGGTGCCTCAATGGGATTAACCGGGTGGCGGACCGGATTATTGTGGGCGGGTTGGCCGGCTCTTTCGGTCGCTTTTCCAAAAACGCCCCCGGGAGATTTATCGTCCTGATTCTGACACCTTTTTGGGCCTTAAAGGGAAATACGAGTGAAAAATTGGCACTTAAGCGGAAACTGGTCTTCAGCACGCTGAAATCAGGGGCCTCCCCTGTGGGTATCAGTGCTGCTGTGGCCACAATTTTCTTGATATTTGTCTTTTTACTCAATTGATGTAATAACGTATTTGATGTATTTTGCTTCATTGAGGGCTGTCAGCATTTCGCGATAAGTTAGATATTTTCAAGACGGATAAGATTCAGGGGCAAGGATTAAAAAAAGTCGGTCACTTATGGGAGGTATTATCGTTTATATTCTGTCTCCCGGCTCCTGGCTACTGACTTCTATAAAAATATTTAGAGACACTCAACGATAGGAGATTCTTATGGTTTCCATGGAAGATATCAAGGCGATATACTTATTGGAGGGGCTCCCAGACCAAATACTGGAAAAAATATGCCCGATGTCCGAAAAGCAGCAGTTCAAGGAGCGAGAAGTCATATTTGAAGAAGGAGACCGGGCTGACAATTTTTATTTGTTGAAAAACGGGAAGATTCTTTTGGAGGTCGAAGTCGCCAAACAAATTATCATCTCTCTCGGTTCCATAAAATCCGGATATTCCTTTGGCTGGTCCTCATTAATTCCCGGCTCATCACACACCAGTTACGCCGTTTGCACGGAACCCTGTGAGGTCCTGATCACCCCCGGGGATGAGTTCTTGGAACTTCTTAAGGAGGACCATGCCTCCGGATACCGGTTTATGAACGAAGTGATGAAAATTCTGAAAAACAGACTGGATCGCCGAACCGGACAATTTCTGAAGGTGATGACCAAACACCCCGATATCCAGAAGCTCTTAGGTCTTTAACAAAGACCAGGCCTTCTGAAAAAGGCCAGGCCTTAAAGTGGTGTGACCGCCATTTTAGACTTGTCACCTTCCAAGATGATTTATATGATATAAGCGAAAGAAGGAGGATAAACATGACTAAAAAAATAATGATTGTGGACGATGATCCTGACAACATCAGTATCATCAGTCTCATTGTAGAAGATAACGGTTATACAAGCGTTAGTGCGAACAACGGTAAAGAAGGGTTTGAATTGGCCAAAAAGGAGAAACCGGATCTGATCACCCTCGATCTGATCATGCCCGGGCAAAGCGGCATCGTCATGTTTCAGCACCTGAAAAAGGACCCTGATCTGTGCGATATTCCTGTCGTCATCATCTCCGGAGCCTCGGAAGTAACAGGGGTCGATCTCAAAAATTTTATATTCAAGCAGGCCGCGGGGGATGAAAAAGTCGTTGAGACCTCCGGGATGGGCAAGTATTCGGCCCCAAACGCCTTTGTGGAAAAACCGGTCAATCCTGATGAGCTGGTCAAAATTATCAATGACCTGCTAAAAGATTAGGACAACACCAGTTGACCACCGTCGGGATTTAAGACTCGTTTCCGTTCAAGCATGAAAGGACCCGAAACCGAGTCCCTAGGTCAAGTTATCCCTAAATGTCCAATGCCTTTCTAAATATGGAATCCCTGTTGCTCCCCGACCGCCAATTAACCAGGTGATCGCCTTTGTCAGCAAAATGGGGTGGCGTAGGCAATTTGGTTTCTGTTTGAATGTCTAATTGAGTTTTCTCGCCACTATATCTATCGAAAAATCTTGACAACCCAAATTATTACAGGTATTGGCTAATCTAACACCCTAATCTCTTATTTTAACCCGTCTGTACGAGTTTTCCCTATTAACCCTTAATATTCTAAGACTGGAAGGTATCCATCTAAAAAGAGTGAAAAAAACTGGCTAACCTATGAATGACGCTTTATGTTATCAGCAGACAACCTAAAATAGAAGGAGGAACGATATGACAATTCAAAGAAAAGTTTTTATTTCACTATTGGTGCTCGGTTTTTTTGTTTCCATGTTCGGATGTGGTGCTGCTAAGAAAAACGCCCAACTCGCATCACAGTTCAAAGCAAAAGAGTGGAAGCCGAAAGTGCAAGAGATGGCAAACAATATGGGGGATTATGACATCTGGGCGGCAGGTCGATCGAAAGCACGACCGTGGGCCATCGTGTTCCACCCGAAAGATAACACAAAAAAGTTAACCGGCACCCCTGACCGCTGGCACAAAATCGAAGATAAAAAGGTGTTGCTTGACATTGTTGGTTGGATGGAAACATATACCAGCCCTCCGCGTTTATTGAGTCTTTTGGGGCCAGCACCGGAAAGAGATTTTTATGCCTACGTTTATACACCCCTTGCCCAGATTAACACTCGGATCGAGGATGATAATACGATATTCGTCTATGAACCTGATCCCGCGCGACAGATGTAATATAATCAGACCTCCGGATCACCGATTCATGGTGGCCAATGGTTTTTCGCAACCAGAGGTTACTCCTACATATAACCGAACCATTTTGTAGGAGCGACCTCCGGTCGCGACTTTTAGACCAGTCCATCCTGCCCGCAGTTTAAACTTGAACCCTAATTGAGCGAAAGTCGAAGATGCTCCTCGTAAGATCCCGCCTCAACGGGGAGATCCAAGGCGTCTTCTCCCGAATGTTTCCTATTGACCCTTAATATTCTAAGACCCGAAAGTATCCATCTAAAAAAATTGAGAAAAATTGGATAAGGCATGAATGACGATTTAAGTTATCAGCAGGCAACCTATATTAGGAGGAGGAACGATATGTCAATTCAAAAGAAAGTTTTTATTTCCCTACTGGTGCTGGGTTTTGTTGTTTCCATGTTCGGATGTGGTGCTGCCAAGAGAAACGCCCAATTCACTACCCAGCTCAAAGCAAAAGAGTGGAGGCCGAAAGTCCGAGAGATGGCTGACAATATGGGGGATTATGACATCTGGGCAGCAGGTCGATCGAGAGCACGACCGTGGGCCATTGTGTTCCACCCGAAAGATAACCCAAAAAAGTTAAACGGCACCCCGGGCCGCTGGCACAAGATCGAAGATAAAAATGTATTACTTGACATAGTTGGTTGGATGGAATCAACAACCAGGGTTCCGCGTTTAATGAGTATTCTGGGGCCAGCACCGGAAAGAGACTTTTATGCCTACGTCTATACAACCCTTAATCAGTTAAATACCCGGATAGAGGATGAAAATACGATATTCGTCTTTGGACCTGATCCTGCACAAATGCAGGGGAATCTCTAACGTTAAACTTCTGGGCCACGAATTCACAGTGGCCAATGGTTTATCTCATTCAGAGGTTGCTCCTACATGTAACCGTCCCGCCCTGTAGGAGCGATCTCCTGGTCGCGATATCACCATCAATCCGTCATGACTCCGGTTTATATGTGATTTAAATCCCGGGTGTGGGGAAAGGGCTGTTTTTCAGGGGCCTTCTTTATAAATAGGTCCTTGCTCCGAGATATCGGCTTTTAAAATATCCGTTGGAAAGGGATCCAAAGCGGATTGTTTTCCCTTTTCTTGGCGAATGGATAAACCTACCATCATCGACGTAGATACCCACATGCGAGACCTTTTTTCCTCCAGCGGTCGCAAAAAAAACGAGATCTCCCTTTGACAGCTCGTGGCGATCAACAGGCGTACCCGCCGACCATTGTTGTTTCGATGATCTTGGGAGTTTCAGGCCGTTCAGCTCATAAACCGCCGCTGTTAGACCACTACAATCAAAGCCTGTCTTGGGTGAGGTGCCACCCCACTGATAGGGGATGCCCAAAAACCTTTCTGCCGTATTTACTATTTCTTCTCTAAGATACCCTTTACCCTGCTCCCGGGTTTTGGCCCTGGGGTAGTCTTCAGGTCCGACGACATAGTAGACATCAATAATACCCTTGGCATGAAGAACTTCAGCATTCTTGGCAGCAAGCTCTTTAGAAGAGAAATCCCCAAAACGAACCTTGTA